>JAIEAS010000099.1 GCA_029071285.1 Clostridia bacterium | reverse complement strand
ATTCTTAAAAGCCCTTCAGCCATTTCATAAGCCGTCTGCTCGGAAACCGCACCGTATTGTTTTAAAGTCAATTCTTTAACGCCGAGCCTTGCAATTTTCGCTTCGTTTGAATAGGTGTTCAACCCCTCGAAATAAACTTCGCTTATACCGGGGATATCAACTAACCGCTTGCCTATTCCACCGCCCGTAAACGATTCCGCAACGCTTATTTTAAGACCGCGCAGCTTCAGAACTTGAAACAACCGCTCTGCGAGAGTAAGATTTTCCATTGCGTAGATATATTCGTTTAAAATGCTTGTAACTTCGCGCGTAACTTCATCCAACAGCATCTTGGGCGTTTTTGCGGAATACACGATTTCTATACTGCATTCGCCGTATTTACCGTCTACGTTAAATTCTAAATCGGGACAAATCCCCTTAGCCTTTTCAATCGCCTGATTAATTTTTTCAGACGGTGCGCCAACCGTTTTTATATATAATTTATCAAATTTTACGCCGTATTTTTTATCGAGAATTTTTTTTACATCTTTAAGCCGAAGCCTGTTCCCGCCGTCCGAATAAAAGATAAATACGTTTGAATTATCCGAGTTCAGAATTCCCAGTTCGTCAAACTGCGCGCCGTAAATTTTACCGATATAATTTTTTAAAGTATTCTCCATACTCTTCGGACAGTAAACAATTACGTTTTCGTAATGATTTTTGCCGTCCTTAACCGCTCGTGAAATTTCACCTGAATCGCTGAAATTGACAAACGAAACTTTATCAAAATAATATCCGTATCCCGCCATAGCGTCGAGAATATTATTTACGCTTTCAAAACCGTTAAACTTTTTATTCCTTAATGCGATAAGGCAACATCTGACTGCGCTGCCGTTTAAATTTTGGCTACTCATTGCTTTAACACTGCTATGTTTTTAACGATATAATTTATTCCGGAAATCACCGTAAGCAACACGGACAGCGCAAACAAACCGAGTCCTATATAATTTACAATTTGTCCCGCCAAGTGTTCAGTGAGCTCGGCAACGCCTGCACCGATTAAAAGCACCACGATACTTATATCCTGCGTCACCGTCTTGTACTTGCCTACTTTATCAGCGGCAATTACTATATCCGCACTTGCCGCTACCATTCTGAAACCGCTTACTATAATTTCGCGTGCAAGAATTAAAGCTACTCCGCACCCCGCTACGATTAACGCCCAATCGCCTAAATTTGCCGTAAAAATCGAAGGCACGGTTAAAAAGACGACAAACCCCGAAAGCACAAGAACTTTATCGGCAATCGGGTCGAGGAACTTGCCAAGGTTGGTAACGAGATTGTATTTACGCGCAATAATTCCGTCAAGCGCGTCGGTTATACAGGCAATTCCGAAAACGCCGAGCGCAACGAAGTAATGTGCGGTAAAATGGAGATAATAGAACAGAACAAATACGGGAATTAAAACAACCCTGCTGATAGTAAGCTTATTGGGCAAATTCATAACGCCCTTGCCGACTGCAAACTTATAAAACTTGCCTTTGTTTTCTTGCTCGTTCATATTTCATAGTCCTCCGTTCTGCCGTACAAATCGTAGCTGTCGCTCTTAACGATTTTAACGTCGTAATATTCACCCTGCATTGCGCTGTTTGCGTTAAAATACACTTTTCCGTCTATATCCGGCGCGCTGAAATAAGCTCTGCCCACAAAGCAGTTTTTATCATAATCAATTCCGTCGCACAAAACCTTTAAAGTTGTGCCGACCAGCTTTTTAAGCTTGTCTGCGGAAATCTGCCTTTGAACCGAATACAGCTTTTTAACCCGCTTGCGCTTTTCTGCATAGCCTATCTGACCTTTCAGTTTATATGCTGCTGTATCGGGTTCCCTCGAGTACGCAAAAAATCCGCAATTATCCAACTGGGCTTCACGCAAAAAGCTGCAAAGATTTTCCACATCCTCTTCCGTCTCAGTAGGAAATCCGGTTATAAAGGTTGAACGGATAGCAATTTCGGGAATGCTTTTGCGCAGTTTTTCAAAAAGCTTCAGATACTCCGCTCGACTTCCCGCGCGGTTCATAAGTTTTAATATTCTGTTCTCGCTGTGCTGCAAGGGAATATCAAGATACTTAACTATTTTATTATTGGTCTTTATCTCTTCGATTAACCCGTCGTCAATCATATCGGGATAACAGTAAAGTAATCTTACACTATTAATATTGACAAGTGCTGTCAACTTTTGTAAAATTTCTCGTAATTTTTTTTGACCGTATAAATCGATACCGTATCGCGTTACGTCCTGCGCAACGAGAATAAGTTCGGATACGTCGCCAAGTCCCTCCGCCTCTTCCAAAAGCTGCTCCATAGGATAACTTTCGTACTTGCCGCGGATTTTCGGGATAAGGCAATACGTGCAACGGTTGTTGCAGCCGTCCGCTATTTTGAGATAAGCATAGTGCTGAGGCGTAGTTACTATTCGGTTGACGGAAAAATTTTTATTACCGCAGCCGACTAAATTAACTCTGTCGCCGAGATACGCCCTCTCTAAACCTTCAAACAGTTTATCGTAATCGTTGGTGCCTAAAAACAGATCCGCCTCGACAAGACTTTCAAACGTTTCGCCGATAAATTTCTGAGGCAGACAGCCCGTTATTACAAGCTTTTCAAGTTTATTACTTTTGTAAGCCGCGCAGTCAAGCGCAGTTTCAATAGCTTCCTTGCGCGATTCGTTTAAAAAGGCGCAAGTGTTCACTATCAAAATTTGCGCCGCGCCGATATCGTCCGTAATCTCAGCGCCGCGCTCTTTAATTATTGACAAAAGTTTTTCAGAATCAACCCTGTTTTTGTCGCAACCTAAGGAAATAATTCCGAATGACTTTTGAGAAAAATCAATCATCCATATCTCCGAAAGTCTTTATAAACTCTTCTCTTGTAAGTAAAATTTTTCTGGGCTTCGAACCTTCCGAATGGGTGATATAGTTCATATTTTCCATCCAGTCGATTATCTTACAAGCCTTAATGTAGCCGACGGGGAATCGGCGCTGTATCATCGACACAGAAGCCTGATTTGAATTTATGCAGTACTGCAAAGCCTTGATAAAGGTTTCATCAATCTTTGCTTCGCTTTCCGCACCGCCGTCGTCACCGCCCGACGAAGAGCTTTCTTCAACTTCTACGGTATTAATGAAGTCTGATACGCTTTGGTCAAAGTAAGTTTCGTTATGGGCTTTTACAAAGTCGGTTACGCGCTGCACTTCGTGAGTATCCACGAAACAGCCCTGTATACGCGAAAGCTCGGGTTTTTCCGCAGAACGGAAATACAGGTCGCCTTTGCCCAAAAGCTTTTCCGCACCGCCTACGTCGAATATAGTACGTGCGTCGTCAAACGAGTTAACCTTAAAGCCTATACGCGTGGGCAGGTTGGATTTTATCAAACCTGTAATACAGTCGACCGAAGGACGCTGCGTTGCAAGTATAAGGTGAATACCGCAGGCGCGGGCTTTTTGAACGAGCTTAATAATTCTGCTCTCGATATCCTTTTTAGCCTGCAGCATCAAATCGCCGAACTCGTCCAGAATAATTACTATTTTAGGAAGCTTTTCCTCGCCTTCCGCAATATGGGCGTTATACTCGTCGAGGTTCTTGGTCGCAGTACCGTTTTCGGTCATATCCTTAAACAACGAATATCTGCGCTCCATTTCCTTAATAGCCCAGTTCAGCGCCTTAATCGCTTTATCTACGTCAGAGATAATTTCGTTAATCATAAGGTGGGGCAATTTGTCGTAGGAAATAAATTCAACCTGTTTAGGGTCAACGAGAATAAGTCTCAACTCTTCGGGACCGTATTTGTAAAGCAAACTGATAAGCAATGCACTTAAACAGATCGACTTACCGCTGCCAGTAGTACCCGCAACAAGCAAGTGAGGCATCTTGGTAATGTCGGGGCACATAACCTCGCCCTCTACGTTTTTACCGAGCGCAAAGGTAATAGTGTTTGACTTGCTGTTAATAAACGCGGGGCTCGCAAGCATACCTTTCAGACCTACGATAGAGCGTTTATTGTTCGGAACTTCGATTGACAGTGCACCCTTAGAGAAGTTGAGGTATGCCTGAACGTTTTCTTTCATAAGCGCCATTGCGACAGCTTCTCTGTAATTCAAAGACTGCTTAATCTTGGTCTTGTCCTCGATAATAACGTCGTAACGGGTTACCGCAGGTCCTATAATTACGTTTGAAACTTCGCTGTTGATTTTAAATCTTGCAAGCGTTTCAACGATTGTGCGCTTGTTATCGTCGATTTCGCCCGTGTTTACGTTGTTGCTTTCGGGATAGTCGTCAAGCAAATCCAAAGTAGGTCTGACGTACTTCTTCCATACGTGTTTAGGTTTTTCTTCCTGCTTAGGCTCTTCTTTGACCTCAGGCTGAACAACAACCCTCTCCGCCTTGACTTCTCTGACCTCGTTGACTTCCCTCGTTTCTCTCGCGGCGGACGATGAACCGGGTTTTATACCGAATGCGGAAAATCCAGCGTCTTCCAAATCGTCATCGTCGTCATCGTCGCTGTAATCGAATAAATCGGCTTTGCTT
>JAIEAS010000098.1 GCA_029071285.1 Clostridia bacterium | reverse complement strand
CTTCCTATACTGTATGCCCCGACTGCGGTACAAATTATTAAAGGCCGGAGCGGCTCAAACATAGAAATCTATTGCCCGAAATGCTAGTTTATCCATATTCATCCAGGCTGCAAGTAGCCAGGTTCGTCCACAAAACAAAGTAAAGAAAAGGCGTGGCTTCACACCACGCCTTAATCTTTCACCTGCGGCTTATTTGAAATTTCCTAAGGGAACTACGCTAAACCGCGCCGTTTTATACAGCCTGATTATTTTCAGCAGTTTCCTTTTTCTTGTCGGTAGAAGAGGGGAGAATGTAGTGCATAAGTTCGATAAGCCAGCTCGATACGGGGAACGCCGCCTCGATAACTACGACTATCGTTAAAATCTTTGCATAGTCCCAGTTGATATCGCCCCAGCCTTCGTACAGAAGCCCTGCAATCTGCGGAACTGCGAAAGCGGTGATACACACTGCAAGCACGCATACGCACAGCACTGACCTGTATACGTTTAACGGTTTACAAGTTCTGAACACCATTACGAAGCCGGAGAAGGTCAAAGCAATCATACACATAGCAAGGTAATGCTGACCGAATTCCTGTTCGTTTATCTCCTGAGTCAGATACATCGCCATTACGCATAGTATCATAACCAGCGCGCCTGAAACGGCTCCGCTCATAACGTGGGTAATAAACTTGCCTTTCACTCGTTCCTTGTTGGGCTGCAGCGAGAGGAAGAAGGAAGGAATTGCGATTATCGCAAATTCAAGGAGCAGAACGTTCTGCGGCATAAACAGATAGGGTATCTGCATAGCTATGCAAAGCGTTGCAAGAACAGCCGTAAACAGCGTCTTCATAAGGTACAGCGACGACGAGTTTTTAATGTTATTGATAACTCGCCTGCCCTCGGCAACGACCTTGGGCATATTGTTGAAGTTGTTATCCATAAGCACGATATGGCTTACGTTTCTCGCGGCTTCGCTGCCGGAAGCTACCGATATTGCACAGTCGGCTTCCTTTAGGGCGAGTATATCGTTTACACCGTCGCCCGTCATAGCAACCGTGTTACCCTCGGACTTGATTGAACGGACTAATATAGCCTTCTGCTCGGGTGAAA
>JAIEAS010000097.1 GCA_029071285.1 Clostridia bacterium | reverse complement strand
ATTATAATCAATAAGTGCCTTAAAATAGGGTGTGTATTGGGACGAGGCGTGAAGTTACTGAAAAAGTCCGCTTAAAGCTCACGGAACAGATAATTTGCGCTGACAAATGTAGGGGCGCGACCCCTGCGACTAACCGCGGCTTTACCCACGCCATGGATTTGGTGTTTTTTTATCGGGAAAAGTGCGATACACACGGATAAGTTGACACAACGGAAAAAATTTTTGTTAGGATAAAATAAGGAGTTATTGACATGGCAGGACAGAAAATCAGAATTAAACTTGCAGCTTACGACCACGAGCTTGTGGACCTTGCGGCATCGCGTATCGTTGAAACGATGAAGAAGAGCGGCGCGAAAATTTCGGGACCCGTTCCCCTTCCCACCGAGAGAGAAATCGTAACCATTCTCCGCTCGCCTCATAAGTACAAGGACAGCAGAGAGCAGTTCGAGCAGCGCACCTATAAGCGCATTATCGACATCTACACCCCCAACGCGAAGCTTCTGGACACCGTTCACCTTCCCGCAGGCGTAGACATTAAAATCAAATTATAAAAAACAAGACTTGACCGATACTCTACGGAACGCAGGCGACGACGGTTATATACCTATTATATATATCGGGCGGCGGAACGGCGGAACGCGGTATCTCAAAAATATAAAAAAACGGAGGAACTTTATCAATGAATAAAGCAATCATCGGACGTAAAGCGGGGATGACCCAGATATTTACGCCGGAAGGGAAAGTGATTCCCGTAACCGTAATCGAGGCAGGTCCCTGCCCCGTGGTGCAAATCAAAACTGTTGAAAAGGACGGCTACGCCGCATTGAAGCTCGGTTTTGACGAAGCGAAGGAAAAAGCACTTTCAAAACCCGAACTGGGTCAGTTCAAAAAAGCGGGCGTAAAACCCTGCAAGGTAATGAAGGAATTCAGACTTGATGACCTTTCCGCTTACACGGTAGGCGGCGAAGTGAAAGCGGACGTTTTCACCGCGGGCGACAAGGTTGACGTTCACGGCGTTACCAAAGGACACGGCTACTCGGGCGTTATCAAGAGATGGAACCAGCACAGACTGAAGGAAACGCACGGCGTAGGCCCCGTTCACAGGGAAGTCGGTTCAATGGGCGCAAACAGCTCGCCTTCAAGGGTATTCAAAAACAAACACCTTGCGGGACAGTACGGCGTTGAGAACGTAACCGTTCAGAACCTCGAAATCGTAAGAGTAGACGTCGAAAGAAACTGCTTGCTTATAAGGGGCTCCGTGCCCGGAGCAAACGGAAGCGTCGTTACCATAAACGACACCGTTAAATAAGGAGTACGAATATGCCTAAAATTAAAGTATACAAAATGGACGGCAGCGAAGCCGGCACGATGAATTTAAGCGATAAAGTTTTCGGCGCAGAGTACAACGAACCCCTCATTCATCAGGCAGTCGTAACTCGCCTTGCGAACGAAAGACAGGGTACGAAATCTACCTTGACCCGCACCGAAGTAAGGGGCGGCGGCAGAAAACCCTGGAGACAGAAGGGAACGGGCAACGCGCGTCAGGGCTCTATCAGGGCTCCCCAGTGGCTTAAGGGCGGCGTAGTATTCGCACCCAAGAGCCGCGACTTCTCGAAGGATATGAACAAAAAGGCAAAGGTTGCCGCTTTGGTTTCAGCCCTTTCCAAAAAGGTTGCGGACGGCGAACTTTTGGTTATCGACGAGCTTGCGGTTAAAGAAGGCAAGACCAAAGAAATGGTCGCTTTCCAGAAGGCGCTGAAGCTGGACAAGACCGCGGTAGTGGTTATGGACAACGACGACGTAAACGTAATCCGCGCGGCTCACAATATTGAAAAACTTTCAACCCTGCCCGTAGCGCAGATTTCAACCTACGAAGTGGTTGCAAACGCAAAGGTCGTTCTGACCAAGGCAGCCGTTAAGAAAATAGAGGAGGTCTACGGAGAATAATGGTCGCAGAAGATATTATCATCAAACCCCTCCTCACGGAAAAGGGTTACGACGGAATAGCCGCTAAAAAGTACACATTCGTGGTTGCTAAGTCGGCAAACAAGACGCAGATTAAACTTGCGGTTGAAAAGCTGTTCAACGTATCGGTTGAAAGCGTAAACACCGTTAACTGCAAGGGCAAGTTAAAGAGAATGGGAAGAAGCTCCGGTTACACCCCCGACTACAAGAAGGCAATCGTCCAGCTCACGGCTGACTCGAAGGCGATTGAGTACTTCAACTCGTTATCGTAAGGAGAAAAGAAAATGGCAGTAAAAAGGTATAAACCCACTTCGCCCGCCCGCCGTTTTATGACGGTTAACGCGTACGCGGAGCTTTCAGGCGATAAACCCGAAAGAAGCTTACTTCACGATAAGCGTAAATCGGGCGGCAGAAACAATCAGGGTAAAATAACCGTTCGTCACATCGGCGGCGGCAACAGAATCAAATACAGAATTATCGACTTCAAGCGCAACAAGGACGGCGTCGTGGCTACCGTTCAATCGATACAGTACGACCCCAACCGTTCGGCGCACATCGCGCTGCTTGCTTACGCCGACGGCGAAAAGAGATACATTCTCGCTCCCCTCGGACTCAACGTAGGCGACAAGGTTGAATCGGGCGCAAAGGCGGACATCAAGGCTGGCAACTGCCTTCCCCTTTCCGAAATCCCCGTAGGTACCGTCGTTCACGCGATTGAAATGCAGCCCGGACGCGGCGCGCAGATTGCAAGAGCTGCGGGCATCTCGGCTCAGATAATGGCAAAGGAAGGCGCTTACGCAACCCTCAAAATGCCCTCGGGCGAAATGAGACTGGTTCCCGTTAAGTGCAAGGCTACGGTAGGTCAGGTCGGCAACGTCGAACACGAAATCATCCGTATCGGCAAAGCGGGCAAAACCAGACACCTCGGCACCAAACCCACCGTCCGCGGTTCGGTCATGAACCCTAACGACCACCCTCACGGAGGCGGCGAAGGCAAGTCTCCCGTGGGCCACGCAGGTCCTATGACCCCTTGGGGCAAACCTGCTCTCGGCTATAAGACGAGAAAGAAGAAGAACCCTACTTCAAAATTCATTTTGAAGAGAATTAATTAAAGGAGGAATGCAAAATGTCAAGAAGCGTTAAGAAAGGACCTTATGCCGAAGAAAGGCTGATGTCAAGAATAGAAGCAATGAACGCTGCCGGCGAAAAGAAAGTCGTAAAGACTTGGTCAAGGGCAACGACGATATTCCCCCAGATGGTAGGGCACACGATAGCGGTATACGACGGAAGAAAGCACGTTCCCGTATACGTAACCGAAGATATGGTTGGCTGCAAGCTCGGCGAGTTTGCTCCCACCAGAACCTTCAAGGGACACGCGGCAAAGACCGCCAAGAAGTAAGGAGTGAACTATGGCAAGCAATATGAATAAAAAAGTTGAAAAAATTGCCGCCACTAAGGATAAGCGTCCTTACGCAACGGCGAAATATTTAAGACTTTCCCCCTACAAGGTAAGAACGGTACTCGCACTCATCCGCGGCAAGTCGGTTGACGAAGCGGAAGCGATACTCACCTATTGCAACAAGGGCGGCAGCGAAGAAGTTAAAAAAGTTCTTCTTTCGGCAGCGGCTAACGCAGAACATAACAACGGCATGGACAGAGGCGATTTGATAGTTGCCGAAGCGTTTGCGGACGGCGGTCCTCACCTGAAGAGAATGCAGCCCGTTTCCAAGGGACGCGGACATGCGATTTTGAAGAGAACGAGCCACGTCACCGTAATACTCGACGCGAAGAAGGTTTAAGGAGAAAAAGTATGGGACAAAAAGTTAATCCTCACGGTTTGAGAGTTGGCGTTATAAAGCCTTGGGACACCCAGTGGTACGCCGATAAAAAGAACTTTGGCTCGCAGATTAAAGAAGACTACGAAATCCGCACCTTCATTAAAAAGAAGTATTACGACGCGGCAATCAGCAAGATTACCGTTGTAAGAGCGGCAAACAAAGTTGAAGTAGGCATCTATACGGGACGCCCCGGCGTGCTTATCGGCAAAGCCGGCGCGGAAATAGAAGTTATTAAAAAGGATTTATCAAAGCTTACGGGCGGCAAGGCAATCATTATCAACGTCCGCAAGATTGAAAAAATCGATCAGGACGCGCAGCTCGTCGCAGAATCTGTTGCGGCGCAGCTTGAAAAGCGTGTATCGTACAGAAGAGCGGTTAAGCAGCAGATTTCAAAGGTTGCAAAGACGGGCGTCAAGGGTGTTAAAATCACCGTGGGCGGCAGACTCGACGGCAGAGAAATCGCGGGCAGCGAAAGCTATCACGAGGGCTCCATTCCCCTTCAGACGATACGTGCGGACATAGATTACGGCTTTGCGGAAGCGCACACCACCTTCGGCGTGTTGGGCGTAAAGTGCTGGATTTACAAGGGCGAAGTTCTTGCCGGCGGCAAAAAGCTGATAATCTCGGACGGAGGCGAAGAATAATATGTTAATTCCCAAGAGAGTAAAAAGAAGAAGACAGCACCGCGGCAGAATGAAGGGCTCGGCGCAGAAGGGCAACAAAATTGCGTACGGCGAGTACGGACTTGTTTCCGAAGAGTGCGCGTGGATAACTTCTAACCAGATAGAAGCTGCCCGTATCGCAATGACCAGATTCATCAAGCGCGGTGGCAAGGTCTGGATAGATATTTTCCCTCATAAGCCCATCACCAAAAAGCCCGCCGAAACCCGTATGGGTTCTGGTAAAGGCTCGGTTGAGTACTGGGTAGCGGTTGTAAAACCCGGCAGAGTTATGTTCGAAATGTCGGGCGTAACCGAAGAAATCGCAAGGGAAGCTATGCGTCTTGCAAGTCACAAACTGCCCGTTAAATGCAAGTTTGTGAAGAAAGTAGAAGAAGGCGGTGAGGCTAATGAAGGCTAAGGAAATAAAGAATTTAAACGAAGAAGAGCTCGTTAAAAAGCTTCAGGAGTTAAAGACCGAGCTTTTCAATCTCCGTTTCCGCCATGCAAGCGGACAGCTCGAAAACCCGCTGTCCATCAACCTCGTTAAAAAGGACATTGCAAGAGTCAACACCGAGATTCGCGCAAGACAGTTAAAGGCGTAAGGAGAGAAAGCAATGGAAGAGAGAAATCTTCGTAAAGAGAGAGTGGGTATCGTCGTATCCGACAAAATGGACAAAACGGTAGTCGTTGCCGTAATCGAAAAGTCCAAACATCCCCTCTATAAAAAGACCATAACCAAGACAACCCGCTTCAAGGCGCACGACGAAAAGAACGAGTGCGGCGAGGGCGATACCGTAAGAATAGTCGAAACACGCAAACTTTCCAAAGATAAGAACTGGCGCGTGGCTGAGATAATCGAAAAAGCAAAATAATTTTTATAAGGACACGATTGCGTTACAGCCTTCAATGGAGGGCGGGGCACTCTCCCCGCTTATGTGGACGCGGCGCAATCCTCTGTCACAGTTGTAAGTAAAAACATAATAGGAGAGATATTATATGATACAACCCCAGACCAGGCTTAAAGCAGCCGACAACAGCGGCGCGAAAGAGCTTATGTGTATTAAGGTGTTGGGCGGCTCGTTCAGAAAGACCGCAAACATCGGCGACGTTATCGTATGCTCCGTCAAGACCGCAACCCCCGGCGGCGCGGTTAAAAAAGGCGAAGTTGTTAAAGCGGTAATCGTTCGTACCAGCAAGGGTATCAGACGCGACGACGGAACTTACATTTCCTTCGACGACAACGCAGCAGTTATAATCGGAAACAACAAAGAACCCCGCGGCACGCGTATCTTTGGACCGATTGCAAGAGAATTGAGAGAGAAAAACTATATGAAGATAATCTCCCTCGCACCCGAAGTACTTTAAGGAGAGAACTATGAACGTAAAAGTTAACGATAACGTATTGGTTATTACCGGTAAGTATGCGGGCAAGCAAGGCAAAGTAATTGCGGCGTCACCCAAAAACGGTACGGTAACCGTGGAAGGCGTAAACATCCACAAAAAATCAAAGAAAGCAAGACGCGGCAACGAGGTATCGCAGATAGTCGATATCGAAGCGCCCCTTAACGTTTCAAACGTTATGGTGGTTTGCCCCGCGTGCTCGAAGGCAGTCCGCGTTAAGTATAACGTGGAAGAAGGCAAAAAGCACAGAGTCTGCCCCAAGTGCGGCACAGGACTTGACAAGGCTTACACCGGCAAGGCAACCAAAGCCGCAAAGAGTGAGGCTGCTCCCAAGCGTGTAAGAAAGCGCGCCAAGAAGGAAGAGGGCGAAGCAAAGCCCGAATCCGAGGATAAGGCAGAATAAGGAGAGGGCATATGAAGAGCAACGAAAAAGTTTACAAATCGAGAGTCGTTGAAAATTACGACAAAAACGTAGTCCCCGCCCTCACCAAAAAGTTCGGATACAAAAATCCGATGCAGGTTCCCAAGCTTGTTAAAATAGTATTGAGCTCGGGTCTCGGCGACATTAAGGACAACGCAAAGTCCATTCAGATTGCGCAAAACGAAATGAAGCAGATTACCGGACAGCAGCCCGTTCTCTGCAAGGCTAAAAAGTCTGTCGCAAACTTCAAAGTGCGCGAAGGTATGCCCATCGGCTTGAAGGTAACCCTCCGCGGACAGATGATGTACGACTTCTACGACAAGTTCGTTTCCATCGCACTGCCCCGCGTGCGCGACTTCCGCGGCGTTCCCGCAGACAGCTTCGACGGCAAGGGCAACTACTGCATGGGTGTTAAAGAACAGCTTATCTTCCCCGAAATCCAGTATGATCAGGTTGAAAAGATAAGAGGTATGGACATATGCTTCGTAACAACCGCCAAAACGGATGAAGAAGCAAGAGAGCTTTTAAGGGCAATGGGTATGCCCTTCAAGAAGTAAGGAGAGAAATTATGGCAAAGAAAGCAATGATAAACAAGCAGCAAAAACCTGCCAAATACTCCACGAGAGCGTACACGAGATGTTCCATCTGCGGACGTCCCCACGCCGTTCTCCGCAAGTACGGAGTATGCCGTATCTGTTTCAGAAACCTTGCTTACAAGGGACAAATCCCCGGCGTCAAGAAATCAAGTTGGTAAGAGGTAAGAAGATATGACAGATCCTATAGCAGATATGCTCACTCGCATCAGAAATGCGATTATGGTAAATAAAGACACGGTTGAGGTTCCCTCATCCAATATG
Source organism: Clostridia bacterium (assembly GCA_029071285.1). Classification (GTDB taxonomy): domain Bacteria; phylum Bacillota; class Clostridia; order Christensenellales; family Borkfalkiaceae; genus Coproplasma. The sequence continues at coordinate 9,686 of JAIEAS010000097.1, read as the reverse complement.
AAGAAAGCTATTGCCAAGATTATGCTTGACGAAGGCTACATCGCCGACTACAAGCTTGTCGAGGACGGCTACAACGGCGTAATTCAGATTACCCTCAAATACGCGGGCAAAAATAAGTCGGTTATCAACGGACTTAAAAGGGTATCCAAGCCCGGTTTGCGCTCGTATGCAGGCGTTGAAAATATGCCCAAGGTTTTAAACGGTCTCGGCATCGCGATAGTTTCCACTAACAAAGGAATTATGACAGACAAGCAGGCAAAAGCCGCAAACGTTGGCGGCGAAGTGCTTTGCTACATCTGGTAGGAGGTAAGAAACTATGTCAAGAATAGGTAAATTACCCGTAAGTATTCCCGCAGGCGTTTCAATCACCTTCGAAAACGGACTTCTGACCGTTAAAGGCTCGAAGGGCACGCTCACCCAGGAGGTTGTCGGGAAAATCGATATCAAAGTTGAAGGCACCGAAGCTCACGTCGTAAAGACCGGCGAGGGCGACGGCGTTGACGCAAAACACGGTTTGTACCGCGCGCTTCTGCACAATATGGTCGTCGGCGTATCCGAAGGCTATTCCAAGTCGCTGAAAGTAAACGGCGTCGGCTGGAAGGTTGCAAAGCAGGGCAACAAAGTCGTACTCAACGTAGGCTTTTCACACCCCGTTGACTTCACCGAACCCGCAGGCATTAAAATCGACTGCCCCAACCCCAACGAGATAGTCGTTTCGGGCATCGACAAGACTCTTGTAGGTCAGGTTGCCGCGGACATCCGTAAAATAAGAATTCCCGAACCCTACCACGGTTACGGCATCGCCTACAAGGACGAAGTAATCGAGCGTAAGGAAGGCAAGACGGGAGGCAAGGGCAAGAAGTAATTTCTCTTGAAATCAAGAGAAGGAATTACCGCAAAAGCTGCGGTTAATTGCTCGGAGGTTTATTATGATTAATAAGATAGACAAAAACAAGGAAAGACAGCGCCGCCATACGAGAGTAAGAAAAAAGGTTGTCGGCACTGCGGAAACTCCCCGTTTGAGCGTTTACAGAAGTCTTAACCACATTTACGTGCAGGTTATCGACGATACGAAGGGCGTAACCCTTTGCTCGGCTTCCACCCTTGAAAAGGACGTGAAGACCGCTATCGCAAAACTCAACAAAACCGATGCCGCTAAGACGGTCGGCAAAAAGCTTGCCGAAAAGGCGCTTAAAAAGGGCATCAAGAACGTAGTATTCGACAGAGGCGGCTACCTCTACACGGGACGCGTTCAGGCATTGGCGGACGGCGCAAGAGAAGCCGGACTCAATTTCTAAGGAGCTTAACATGGAAGAAAAAAATCAGAGACCTGCAAGAAGACAGAACGACAGACGCAGACAGGAAGACGACGGACTCATCAAAAAGCTCATACAGGTAAACCGCGTAACCAAGACCGTTAAAGGCGGCAGAAATATGCGTTTTGCGGCTTTGGTCGTAGTCGGCGACGGCAACGGCTCGGTAGGCTACGGAATGGGCAAGTCCAAAGAAGTTCCCGAAGCTATTGAAAAGGCTACCACGCAGGCTAAAAAGAATATGCGCAAGGTAAACTTACAGGGCACTTCAATTCCCCACACCATTCAGGGCGTGTTCGGCAGAGGCTTCGTTCTTATGATGCCCGCAGCCGAAGGTACCGGCGTTATTGCCGGCGGTCCCGTCCGTGCGGTTATGGAAGCAGCGGGAGTTAAGGACGTAAGAACCAAATCCCACGGCACTTCCAACCCCATCAACTGCGTAAAAGCGGCTATCTGCGGCTTATTTGACCTTATGTCCCCCGAGGACGTTGCAAAGGCGCGCGGCAAGAGCGTTGAGGAATTAGTATAACGGAGGGCTGAAAGATGATAAAGGTTACTTTAATTAAAAGCTTTTCCAACGAAACCAAGACGGTAAAAGCTACCGTTGAAGCGTTGGGACTCAGAAAAATCGGTCAGTCAAAGACCTTTGAAGAAACACCCGCCGTTTTGGGACAGATTAAAAAGGTAGGATACCTTCTCAAAACAGAAAAGGAAGGAAAGTAATTATGAGAATAGATACTTTATCGCCCGCAGAGGGCGCAACCTCGTCCGTAAAAAGACTTGGCAGGGGCATCGGCTCCGGCCACGGCAAGACTTCGGGCAAGGGTCATAAAGGTCAGTGGGCGCGTTCGGGCGGCGGCGTCCGTCCCGGTTTCGAGGGCGGTCAGATGCCCCTTTCGAGGCGCGTTCCCAAGCGCGGTTTCCACAACAAGTGGGCAACCAGCTACACGATTGTAAATTTAAGCCAGCTTGAAAAGCTTCCCGCAGGCACGGTAGTAGACTTCGAATACGTTTCGAAGAACAACCTTGCAAAGCAGGTTAAAAACTCGGCAGGACTTAAAGTGCTCGGCAAGGGCGAGCTTAAAGTTGCCCTCACCGTAAAGGCTGCAAAATTCTCCGAAACGGCTAAGGCCGCAATCGAGAAAGCAGGCGGCAAAGCAGAAATCGCAGAATAAAACAACTCCCGCACTGAAAGTGCGATTGTGAGGCAAAAATGTTCGAAACAATTAAAAATTGTTTTAAGGTCAAGGAAATAAGAAAAAAGATTTGGTGGACACTTCTTTTGCTCCTTATTTTCAGACTGGGATGCTATATCCCGGTACCCGGGATAGACGTTGTCACCTTTAGCGAGGAGATAGGTAAGAACGACTTCCTTACTATTTTATCAAGTATAACGGGCGGCTCGCTCGCAAACGCAACCCTGTTTGCACTGGGTATCAGCCCCTATATCAACGCGTCGATTATCATTCAGCTGTTGACCGTAGGTATTCCCGCGCTTGAAAGACTTTCAAAGCAGGGCGAGGAAGGCAGAAAAAAGATTGCGCAGATTACCCGTTACGTAACTATCGCGCTTGCAATTGCGCAGGCTATCGGTATCGTCGTAAACTTCGGTGTACAGAGCGGAGCTTTCAAGCTCAACCTCTTCGGCGGCGGCGCAATAGGCGCGGTAAGCGATAAGGGTGCAACCTGGATGGCGGGAATTTTCCTCACCGTTGTTTACACCGCGGGCGCAATGCTCGTTATGTGGATAGGTGAAAGAATTACCGAGTACGGCGTTTCAAACGGCATTTCGCTTATAATCTTTATAGGTATTCTGTCTACGGCAGGACTTACAATACTCCATAAGTTTTTGGGTACGTTTGGAATAGGTCAGTACGGCGAATACGGCACGGCAAATCTTTGGGAGCTTTTAGGCTTCGTAATACTCACCGTTCTGGAATTCGTTGCGATAGTCGCGGTAGACCTGTCGGAAAGAAGAATTCCCGTGCAGTATGCAAAGCAGGTTAAGGGCAGAAGAATGTACGGCGGTCAGTCGTCGGTCATTCCCATCAGAATATCGGGTTCGGGCGTTATGCCTCTGATATTCGCGTTCGCGCTCATTTCCTTCCCCCAGATGATTATAAGCTTGTTCTGGCCCACCAGCACGGCAAACACCAACATTACCAACTGGTTCTCGGGTTCGTCGCCCTACTGGTACGGACAGCTTATATATATGGTCGTTCTGTGCGTGCTGATATTCGCGTTCTCGTTCTTCTATCAGTCGATGCAGTTCAACCCCGAGGACGTTTCAAAGACCATACAGCAAAACGGCGGCTTCATTCAGGGCATCCGCCCCGGCAGACCGACCGCGGATTATTTAAAGAAAATTTCCAACAGAATTACCCTTTTCGGCGCGATTTATCTGTCGCTGGTTGCGTTTATACCTTCCATACTTTCAATGGTGGTAACAAGCCTCAACCTCGGCACGGATACGCAGCTTCTGTCGGTATTCTCTACCACGGGTATTCTTATCGTAGTTTCGGTTGCGCTCGAGCTCGATAAACAGCTTGAATCGCAGCTGATGATGAAGAATTACAAAGGCTTCCTTAAATAATTATGAAAATAATATTGTTAGGTGCGCCGGGTGCGGGCAAAGGCACGCAGGCGGTACGCATACAGGAAAAGTTTCAACTGAAGCATATTTCCACGGGCGATATGTTCCGCGCCAACATTAAAGAGGGCACGGAGATAGGCAAGCTTGCGAAGAGCTATATCGACGCAGGCAAGCTTGTGCCCGACGACGTTACCTGCGAAATCGTAAAGCAAAGCCTTGAAAAGGTGAACGGCGGATATCTTCTGGACGGATTCCCCCGCACGCTGTTTCAGGCGGAAGAGCTTGACAAATTCGCGGAGATTGATTTATGCCTCAACATTGACGTAGATACTTCGCTTTTGCTGGACAGAATCTGCGGAAGACGTGTTTGCGCCTGCGGCGCAAGCTACCACGTTTCCACGCTGGGCGGCAAAACGACCTGTGAAAAGTGCGGCAAGCCCCTTTACCAAAGGGATGACGACAATCCCGAAACGGTAAAAGCAAGGCTCGCCACTTACGAAAAGCAGACTGCGCCCCTCGTTGATTACTACGGAAAACAGGGCAAGCTCGTAACCGTAAAATGCGGTACGGAAACCCCCGACGAAGTATTTGAAAAGGTTTGCGCGGTGCTTGAAAATTTTAATAAATGATAACGGTTAAAAACGAAAACGAAATAGAACTGATGCGTGAAAGCTGCAAAATCGTAAAGGAAACTCTGGATTTTGTAGGGAAGAATATCCGCGCGGGAATGACAACCAAGCAGGTTGACGAGCTCGTTTACAGATATATAACTTCCTGCGGCGCGTATCCCTCGTGCTTAGGCTACGAAGGTTACCCCGCAAGCGCGTGCGTATCGGTAAACGAAGTGGTCGTTCACGGTATTCCCTCTGACAGAGTGATTATGGACGGCGACATCGTAAGCGTGGACATCACCGCGCAGAAGAACGGTTTTCACGGCGACGCCTGCAGGACCTTCCTGATAGGCAACGTATCCGAAGAAAAGCGTAAGCTCGTCAAAGTTACCGAAGAGTGCTTCTTCAAAGCAATCGAAGGCTTGCAGGAAGGCACCCCGCTGTACGATATCGGTTACGCGGTTCAGACCCACGCCGAAGCAAACGGCTACGGAGTGGTCCGCGCGCTGGTAGGTCACGGAATCGGGCGCGAAATGCACGAGGACCCTTCAGTTCCCAACTACGGCAGAAAGGGCACGGGTATGCGCCTCAAAGCGGGAATGACAATCTGCATAGAGCCTATGATTAATATGGGCACTTACAAGGTGAATATTGACAGAAACGACGGCTGGACGGTAACCACTGCGGACGGCAAGCCCGCAGCCCATTACGAGAACACCGTGCTTATAACAAAGACCGGCGTGGAGATATTGACTTTATGAAAATGAAGACGCCCGTCATCGGCGGCATTTGCCAAAGCGTACAGGGCAGGGATAAAGACAGATATTATCTGATAAGACAAATAAACGCCGACGGAAGCGTTGACGTTGTGGACGGCAATTTCAAAAAGCTTGCCGCTCCCAAAAAAAAGAATCTCAAACACCTGCGGCTTCTGCCCGAAAAGGCCGAAAGCATAGCGGTTAAATTCGAAAACGGCAGTATGGTCTACGATACCGAAGTTTACTCGGCGTTGAAAACCTACAACAACCCCGCGCAGGAACAAGAAACGGAGAGTAAAGATGTCAAAGAATGACAATATCGAAGCCGAGGGCAAGGTAATAGAGTGCCTTCCCAACGCAAACTTTAAAGTTCAACTGTCCAACGGCCACGTTATCACGGCTTACATTTCGGGCAAGCTTCGTATGAACTATATCAGGATTATCGAAGGCGACAACGTTAAGCTTGAAATGAGTCCGTACGATCTGACCAAGGGCCGTATCACCTGGAGAAGCAAGAACTAACTAATCTCAGACATTAAAAATAATAACTAATTAAGAGGATAACACAATGAAAGTAAGACCTTCAGTAAAGCCTATGTGCGACAAGTGCAAAGTTATTAAAAGAAACGGCAAAGTAATGATAATTTGCTCGAAGAACAAGAGCCACAAGCAGCGCCAGGGCTAAAAGCGCATATCTGCTTCGCAATACTTCGTTACGCTTGCGGTTTGTTTTGGTTGTGTACGCAAAGTACACGCCCTGCAACAAATCCGCGCGTGCCTTGTCTTGCTCGCATCTCTGCACTTTTTGTGCTGTATAAAAACTGCGCTGTTTATGTATTTTGAAAGCAATCGCGGTTTAGTTTGCGTCCCCCATTCCAACTTTTAAGGACGGCAGACTTTTCACGCTTTACATACAAACAAAAAAACACCAAAATTTAACGGAGGAAATAAATCGTATGGCACGTATTGCCGGTGTAGATTTACCCAGAGAAAAGAGGATTGAGATAGGACTCACCTACATCTACGGTATCGGTTTGAAGACTTCCCAGAAAATTCTCGCTGAAACGGGCGTTGACCCCGACACGAGAGTTAAGGATCTGGACGAACAGACCGTATCCAAACTGAGAGAATATATCGACCACAACCTGAGAGTTGAGGGCGAACTCAGAAGCGAAGTTTCGCTTAACATTAAAAGACTTATGGAAATAGGATGCTATCGCGGCATCCGTCACAGAAAGGGCTTGCCCGTCCGCGGACAGTCCACCAAAACCAACGCGAGAACCCGCAAGGGTCCCCGCCGTACGGTTGCGAAGAAAAAGGGAGCGAAGTAAAGGAGGTAATATATGGCAGCAACTAATAAAAAGCAGACCGTTTCAAGAAAACGCAGAGAGCTTAAAAAAGTTGACAAGGGTCAGGTTCATATCCAGTCCACTTTCAACAACACACTCGTCACAGTTACCGACCTTAACGGCAACGTAATTTCGTGGTCGTCCGCAGGCAGCCTTAACTTCAAGGGCTCGCGTAAGGGTACTCCCTTTGCAGCGCAGATGGCGACCGAAACCGCGGTTAAAGCAGCTAAAGAGCACGGCTTGCGCTCGGTAGAAGTTTACGTAAAGGGCCCCGGCGCAGGCAGAGAATCGGCTATCAGGGCAATCGGCGCGTGCGAACTTGAAATCACTTTGATTTCGGACGTTTCGCCCATACCCCACAACGGATGCAGACCGCCCAAACGCCGCAGAGTATAATCGGAGGTAATTGAAAGAATATGGCAACTTACAGAGAAGCAAAATGCCGTCTTTGCAGAAGAGAAGGCGCAAAGTTGTTTTTAAAGGGCGACAAATGCTATAACGGCAAGTGCCCGTTTGAAAAAAGACCTATAGCACCCGGCGCGCACGGTCTTGCCGCTGCAAGAAAGAAGGTTTCCGAATACGGAAAGCAGCTGAGAGAAAAGCAGAAGGTTAAGCGTATTTACGGCGTGCAGGAAGGTCAGTTCCACGCATACTACGAGAAAGCCGACAGAATGAAGGGTATCACCGGTGAAAACATGCTGTCCCTTCTTGAACGCAGACTTGACAACGTTATTTACCGTATGGGTATCGGCGCAAGCCGCGCTCAGGCAAGACAGCTCGTTAACCACGGACATTTCCTTGTAAACGGCAGAAAGGTAAATATCCCCTCTTACGTAATTAAGGCGGGCGACGTTATCACCGTTAAGGAAAACAAAACTTCGAACAAATACTTCGAAGGTATTAAGGCCATGAAAGTGGGCGTTATGCCCAAGTGGCTTGAATTCAACCCCGAAAAGCTGGAAGGCAAAATTTTGGCTCTTCCGACGAGAGAGGATATCGACAGCCAGATTTCCGAACATATGATTGTCGAATTGTACTCCAAGTAATTTAAAGATAAATAGGAGGAAACAAAATGATCGAAATGGATATGCCCAAAATCGCAGTCGAAGAAAGCGACGACCAGTCTTATGCGAAGGTTGTCGTTGAACCTCTCGAAAAGGGTTTCGGTCTTACGATAGGCAACTGCCTCAGAAGAATACTGCTTTCCGCTCTCCCCGGAGCCGCGGCGCAGGGAATAAGATTTCTTGACGGCAGCGTTAAACACGAATTTTCCGCCGTTGCGGGCGTCAAAGAGGACGTAACCGAAATTATTCTCAACTTAAAGACGCTTGCTATCAAAACGAAAATCACTGATAAAGATTACGTAAAGGTTTTGCACCTTTACAAGGAAGGTCCCTGCGACGTTAAGGCGAGCGACATTTCCGACGACGCCGAAATCGAAATCATCAACGGCGACCAGCACATCTGCACCGTTGACGCAGGCGCAAAAATCGATATGGAGATAACCATCGGCAGAGGCCGCGGCTACAAGGGCGCGGACCACACCAGAACCGAGCTTATCGACTATATCCCCATCGACTCTATCTATACGCCCGTTAAAAAGGTAAACTATTCGGTTGAAAACACCCGCGTAGGTCAGAACACCGACTACGACAAACTCACTCTGGAAGTCTGGACCAACGGAGCTTTCAGCGCGAAAGAAATAGTTTCCCTTGCGGCGAAGATTATGCAGGACCACATTTCGCTGTTCGTAAACCTTTCCGAGTCAATCAAGGAAATGGATATTCTCGTCAAAAACGAGGACGACAAGCAGCAGAAGATTTTGGCAATGGCAATCGAAGAAATGGATTTGTCCGTCCGTTCTTACAACTGCCTGAAACGCGCAAACATTCACACCGTGGAAGACTTGACCAGAAAGACCGAGGACGAAATGCTGAAGGTAAGAAACCTCGGCAGAAAGTCTCTGGACGAAGTTATTATCAAGCTTAATTCCTACGGTTTAACACTTTCAAACAAGGAGGACTAAAAAATGCCCGGTAAATTAGGAAAAACGGCAGAGCAAAGACAGGCTATGCTTCGCAATCAGGCGTCCGAGCTTCTGTGGTACGGCAAAATCACCACTACCGAAGCAAGAGCCAAAGAGTTGCAGCCCTACGTTGAAAAGATTATAACCAAGGCTATCAAGGTTTACGATTTAAACGAAGAAACCGAAGTAGTTAAAGCCGATAAAAAGGGTAAGGAAATAAAAGTTAAATCCATTAAGGACAGCCCCAAAAAGCTTGCGGTTCGCCGCAACCTTATGGCGAAGCTCCGCGACCTGCAGGAGATAAAGGCGTTCAACGAAAAGAAGTCCGATTTCAAAAAGAGAACGGCGGACATTCAGCACCCTTTAATGGAAAAACTCTTCAACGAGATTGCGCCCAAGTACGCTCAGCGTAAAGAGGAACTCGGTCAGGGCGGCGGATATACGAGAATTTATCTTCTCGGTCAGCGCCGCGGCGACGGTGCCGAAGAAGCAATTATCGAATTAGTTTAATAATAAAATAAATAGCCCCGCGCTTTCAGCGCGGGGCTATTTTATAATTTAATTGCTTTTAGTTTCTCTGCCGACTAATTCGTCAAGTGAAATGCCGTAATAATCTGCGAGCGCAATGCAGAAAGATATGCTTGGCTCAACTTCATTCTTTTCCCACCTGCTTATATTCTGCTGTGAAGTATGAATTAGTTCAGCCAACTCTTTTTGACTTAAATTTGCTTTTTGCCTATGGAATTTAAATTCTTCGCCGTAGTTTGTCATTCTGCACCTAAAAAAACCTTAACACAAAATTGTGTTATATGCTTGACAAACACAAATATGTGTTATATTATAAATTTACGATACACTTCGTGTAGGTGCTAACCAAAACTAAATGCGTCAGATTTGTCAAAGACCCAACGCGGATAAAAAGTCTCCTCATGGAGGCTTTTTATCTTTAATTAAATAAAATGGGCAATTTTAACACTTAAAATAAAAATGCATATAATTGTTGACATATATCACAAATATGATATAATATAAATAT
>JAIEAS010000096.1 GCA_029071285.1 Clostridia bacterium | reverse complement strand
AAGCGAAATAGGCAAAGCACAGTACGGCAAAAATTATATCAATCTTCCCGCCGCCGACTATAAGCTTGTGTCGCACGCGCACGAGCGTACCGTGTTCACTTTTTGCATGTGTCCGGGAGGCGTGGTAATTCCGTCCGCGAGCGAAGAGGGCGGCGTCGTTACCAACGGTATGAGCCTTTACGCCCGTGACGGCACAAACTCCAATTCCGCGCTTATGGTGCAGATGAAGAAGGAAGATTTCGGCGCAGACGACCTGTTTGCGGGTATGCGTTTTCAAAGGGAAATAGAACGCCGCGCGTATGAAATGGGCGGAGCAAATTATTCCGCGCCCGTTCAGCTTTACGGCGATTTTGCTAAGGATAGAGTATCCGACGGCTTTAAAAGCGTTAAGCCTACTTACAGTGGGGGATTTACGTTTGCGCCTTTAAACGAGGTTCTGCCGAAAGTTACGGTTCAGGCATTGAAAGCCGCAATTCCCGATATGGACAGAAGGCTGAAGGGCTTCGCTTCACCCGACGCGGTGTTGACGGGCGTGGAAACCCGCTTTTCATCACCCGTAAAAATAATACGCGGCGAAAGCGGTGAGAGCGTGAGCGTTAAGGGCTTATATCCCTGCGGCGAGGGCAGCGGATATTCCGGCGGTATAACCAGTTCGGCGGCGGACGGTTTGAAAATTGCAGAAAAAATTTATGAAAATTTTAAAACTCATTAATTTTTCATATTGCTTACACAATCGGGTGCTATAATCAAGGCAATTAAATGTGAACATACATTGAAACTTTTTTTCATATTCTCTGTCAGAAGTCTGTACCCGAAAGGTGTTGCAGACTTCTTTCATAAAAAAATAAAGGCGGACTTGAAGGTCCGCCTTTTGAAATTTATGTCTAAACAGTTTCAACGTTGATAAGGTTCGAGTTTCCGCTCTTGCCGTTGGGTGTTCCGCCGGTAAGAACGATTTTGTCGCCTTTTTTAACCAGTCCCGAATCTATTGCCGCACGTTTAGCGTAGTGGAAGAGGACGTCAACCGAATAGAACTCTTCGCTCAGTACGGGAATTACGCCCCAGCTTAAAGCAAGCTTTCTGTAAGCGCGCTCGTCCGTGGTCATACCTATAATGTCAATTAAGGGACGGAAACGCGAAACCGTTCTCGCCGTGCCGCCCGTTCTGGTGCAGACGACTATTACGCTCGCGCCGATATCGTGCGCCAAAGTGCAGGCGGAGTGCGAAAGGGCTTCGGAAAGTTTTGTTATGTTATAGTCGGTGTCTTTGATGTAAGCTATGTAATTTGTGTTTGCTTCGGCTTGCTGAGCAATTTTAGCCATAGCGCGTACCGCTTCAACGGGATACATGCCGGCAGCCGTTTCGCCCGAAAGCATTATCGCCGACGAGCCGTCGTAAACTGCGTTTGCAACGTCGGAGATTTCCGCACGGGTGGGGCGGGGCTGTTTAATCATCGATTCCAGCATTTCGGTCGCGGTAATCGAACGCTTGCCGTGAACGCGGCATTTTCTTATAATCGTTTTCTGTATACTGGGCAGCTCTTCAAAGGGAACTTCCACGCCGAGGTCGCCGCGGGCAACCATTATACCGTCGCAGACGTCCAGAATAGATTCAAGATTATTTACGCCCGCGCGGCTTTCAATCTTTGCGATTATTTCAATATCGCCGTCGGGTGAACCGCATTCGCGCAGCCAGTTTCTTACGTCAATTA
>JAIEAS010000095.1 GCA_029071285.1 Clostridia bacterium | reverse complement strand
TTATTTATACTGATTTTGCGGGAATAATGATGCACCATCTGATAATAAACGAAAAACATATGAAGGGCAAAAAGCTGAAAAAGATAAACCTCGTAAAAAAGGCTCTTGACGGCGCGGGGATATCTTACGATTTGCACCTTACACAATACAAAGGACACGCTACGGAAATAGTTAAAGAACTCACTTCCGACGGCGGTAAAAACGTTATCGTCGCCTGCGGCGGCGACGGCACCCTGCACGAAATTTTAAACGGCTTCGTCGACTTCGAAAACAACTCGCTCGCCCTCATTCCGATAGGCACAGGAAACGACTTTGCGGCGGGTGCGGGCATTCCCGACAACACCAGAAAGGCGGTTGACGTGATTATAAACGGAGCGCCCCGCCCCGTAGACTACATACAGCTATCCTCGGGTCTGCGCTCGATAAACGCCGTAGGTATGGGAATAGACGTAGACATATTAAAACGCGTGTACAGCGGCACAAACGCAAAAAAATCAAAATACCTCAACTCGCTGATAGTCTGTCTTGCAAAGTTCAAAAGCTACGACTTCACCGTGGAATACGACGGAAAGCAGTCGAGCCACCACGGACTTATCGCGGCGCTAGGCAACGGAAAACAGTTCGGCGGCGGCATAAAGCTTTTTAACGGCGCAAAAGTCGACGACGGATATTTAAACCTTGTTATTGCAGACTTTATATCTAAGCCTAAAATCGTGGGCGCGTTTGCAAAGCTTATGGCGGGCAAGCCCGAAAAGATAAAGCAGATTACGGTTGCAAAAGTCAAAGCCGCAGCCTTCACCTACCACGGCGACAGCTTCGCCATTCAGGCGGACGGCGAACTCTACGAAAATATGCCGCTCGACGCGCATATCGAGAGCGGAAAGCTTAAATTTTATTTACCTCAAAAATGATTGAAAAGTTTTACAGGCGCATTATCGACGGCGTCCCTACGGCGGTTATCGTCGTAGACTCAAACTTAAAAGCCGTATTTACGAACACCGCGTTCCGCGCCCTGTTCCCCTCGGGTTTAACGAAGGGGAATCTGGGCAAGGTGACCTGCTGTTCTTCCTCTGCCGCGCGCTGCGGCAGGGACGTTTGCCGCGGCTGTTCGCTTTACGACGTTTTTGACGACGCGATTTGCACCAATATGCGCCAAAGCCGCAGAATTTACCAAAAGGTCTGCACCGACGGCTTTACACACGACGTAAGCTATTCCATAACGGTAACTCCCCTCGGCGGCGGACTTTGTATGGGCACGATTGACGACGCTTACGAGCTGGAAATTGCGCAGGAATTGCAGACCGCGAAAAATATCCAGCAGCGCCTTCTCCCCGCGGGCAACTGGGCGGGCGGAAAAAGATACTCTTATATGTACATCCCCTGCCGCGACATCGGCGGCGATTTGCCCGACGTTTACGCGGTGGACGGCTCGGCTTGCGGCGTGATTGCGGACGTCTCGGGCAAGGGAATTTCCGCGGGAATGCTTTCGGCGTTCGTCAAAGCCGCGTACGATAAAACGGAGAAATCGCCCGCAAAGGCGATAGGAAACTTAGCCGCGAAATTCTCGGAACTGAATCTGGACGAAAGAAACTACGTTACGGTTGCCGCGGTCAGAATAGACGGCGACAGCATAACCTACTCTATGGCGGGACACAACGTACCCATACTTTTAAAGACTGGCGCGGGAATTACGCGAATAGTTTTAAACTCTCCCCCCGTTTCCAACTGGTTTGAAAACCCCTCTTATTTCGAGGACGTTATACCCTACAAAAAGGGCGATATACTCGTTCTCTTAACCGACGGAGTTACCGAGTGTAAAAACGGCCGAGGCGAAATGTTCGGCGCGGACGGCGCGATTAAACCCCTTTCCGTTTCACGTACCGCCGAGGAATTTATCAAGAACTTAG
>JAIEAS010000094.1 GCA_029071285.1 Clostridia bacterium | reverse complement strand
GTATGAAAAATATACGTTTTCAAACTCAACGTCGCCGTTGACGTTTTCAAGCACGATTGCATTCTCACTATCGGGCGGCTGCGGCGGCTCGTCGATTAATTCGTAAATTCTTCCGGCGCAAGCTATAGCGTTTTGCAGCTCGGTAATTACACCGGAGATTTCGTTAAAGGGCTTTGTGTACTGGTTGGCATAGAACAGTAAACTTGTAAGTCCGCCGACCGAAAACGCAACGGGCAGCGCAATGTTAGATACAAGCAACAACGCGCCCGACAGCGCAACCGCGGCGTAAACGACAGAGTTTACGAAACGCGTTACGGGATTAGTCAGCGACGAATAGAAAATCGATTTCAGCGAAGCTTTGGTAAGCCTCCCGTTGATTTCGTCGAATTTTTCAAGATTTTCATATTCTCTGCCGAACGCCTGCACCACTTTCAGATTGCCTATCATTTCATCGATAAAAGCAGTCTGCTCACCCCTTATTTCAGAGGTCTTTTTAAAAAGCGAGTACGTGTGCGACGCGATAAACTTTGCGGCAAAAAGCGAAAGCGGAGTAATTACGAATACAACCAGCGCGATTATCCAGTTTTTGTAGAGCATTATTCCAAGAGTTCCGACAATGGTTAAAACACCTGTAAACAGCTGTGTAAACCCCATCAGAAGTCCATCGGCAAACTGGTCCACGTCCGCAATATTGCGCCCGACTATATCACCATATGAATGCGCGTCAATGAATTTCAGCGGTAAATTCTGAATTTTTGCAAACGCCTCTTCACGGATATCTTTTACGACTTTGTAAGTTATTCGGTTGTTGATAATGCTCATAAGCCACTGCGCAAGGCAAGATGAAGCTATGAATGCGGCGATAAATATAAAGTACTCGAAAATCTTATTAAAATCAACCGCCTGCCCTTCAATCAATAAATCGACTACGTTTCCGAAATAAATAGGTATAAGTAAATTCCCCGCAACAGAAATAAGAGCGAAAAATATAGTCAAAAAAATCAAAAATTTGTAGTGTTTGAGCTGTTTGAAAATGCGCTTCAATATCGCTTTTTGTGAAGGTTTCGTCACTTTATGCGCCCTCCTTTTCAAACTGCGAATAATGTATTTCCTGATAAATCGGACAGTTTTTCAGAAGTTCTTCGTGTGTTCCAAGCCCTACCATTTTACCGCCGTCCAAAACGATAATTTTATCGGCGTGCTTTATCGAAGACGTGCGTTGCGACACAATAAACACCGTGGGCGCATAGTCC
>JAIEAS010000093.1 GCA_029071285.1 Clostridia bacterium | reverse complement strand
ATGGAGCAAAAGCGGCGGCGCAAAATCTGAAAGGACAAGTGCGAATGTGGAATCCGCGCCGCCCGCTTAATTCCTAAATATAAGGAGAAGGATATGAAAACAAAAAGCAGAAATCTATTGACGGTAATTTTAGCCTTGCTCTGCGCAGTAGCGGTTGCTGTCGGCGTAGGCTTTGCATTGCCAAAGGCTGAAAGAATCAGTGCTCAAGCGGCCGCTACGAGTGAAGATATAGAAATAACACTCGTTAAATCGTATTTCCTCAACCGTAGTAGCGGGGGGTCTGTTCTTTCGGTAAAAGAGATGGATGCCGGCAATGTGGGCTCATCTACAACTTCTTTATCTACTTCGATGAATAAAAGTGAAGCGGAAAAATCATGGAAAGGCGTTTATGCTGATTTTACGGTTGGCGTTAAGGTGCCGGCAATGACAGAGTATACGATATCTTATATGGTAAATTTTACATGCAGGGCAGATGGCTTTCCTGATGAGGATAATTTTGCAACAGGACAGTCTGCCGGTTTGTATCATTTTTATCCGGATCCGGGCGGAAAGACGGGAACGACGTTTGATTCGACGTATGAAAATAAATCTTTAAAAAAGTTAACAGACCTAAAAATTAGCAAAGACTCAGATCCTACAGTCAATGATAATGATTATGAGTGTAAGGGAACAGTTGAGATGGTGGATAACTTTGGGTTTTCTGCTTCATTTAATTCGGGCAACTTAACGCTTAAAAACGATAGCAACGCGGAAAAAGTATTCACTTTCAGTTATGCGGCAGGATATCTATGCGGTAAATCGATTGCCAATTATATAACACAGTTTAGCGTTTCCTTGTCTGATAGAGAGCTTAAATCTAAAGACTTAACTGTAGCCTTGCCTGAGGATATTGAATTAGATTACACTGGCGATGATTTAAGGCAAGCTGCGGAAGCAAAGATAAAGGAAACGAAATGGCATAAACTGAACGGAGATTGGGCGTCGTATCAGTTACCTTCGTATGACGTTATAAACGTAATTAAAAACGGTGACGAAATCAGCGGTTATGAAGTTACTTATAAGCTGACCGATGCTAAAAATCACCCCTTTAAGCTTGCGGACGGAACGCATAGCACAGCTCCGCAAAAGTTTAAAATTATAGTCAATCCTATAGAGCCGACACTTTCGGTAATTGTAAATAAAGAAAACAAAAAGCTTTTAACAAGCCATAAGCTTTCTGACGTTACCATAGAGCTTGACCCTAATGCAAATAATCCCGAGGGTACGATAGCCTGGTCTTACCCCAGCACGTCGCTGTCGAAAGGAACCGGTATTTATCAATACAAATTTACATCGGATGATAATAACTACGTTGACAAAACGGATAACGTAGTACTTACTGCAAACCCGATTACGCTGGATAAAATAACAGCCACTTATACTCAGGGCGATAATAAAATATTCCCCACAATAAATTTAAGTGACGGCTTGCCGGGAACTCTTTCGGTAGTTAAATACGGCACGGACGGCAAATCAATGGGTACGCTCACGCCGAGTGATTACACTCTTTCAGTAAAAGCGGGGACGACTTTAATCGCGGGCAATACTTGTAAGATTACGGTAACTTACAAAGAGAACGGTAAGGACTACACCGCCGATATAGACGTTGATATTTCTGCGCCGCAGCTTACGGGCATAACGGTATCGCAGAACGAAGGCACGAACGTATACGAAAGCACCACAATGCAACAGCTCGCGCAAATGCTTTCGGTAAAGGCTGCTTATGAGGACGGTACTACAAAAACGCTCGGCTTTGACGAGTATACCGTATCCGGTAATCTTGTTAAAGGTACTAACTGCCAGATTACTGTAACAGTGAATGACGATTCCGACTGGCAGACCGCTACGAGCGGAATTCAAAACTACACAGTACAGGTTGAATCACTTGTACTTACGGGAATTTCGGCAACGTTCAACCCCGTAGACGATAACGGCAACCCCGTCGATATTTATGACAGAACTCCTATAAGCGATTTAAAACCTTATATAAAGGTTATCGCAACTTACGAAGGAGGCAGTACCAAAGAACTTAGCGAAGGCGAGTATATTTTAGAAGGCAGTCTGAACGGTGTGGGTTCTACCGCGCTGTTGGACGTTAAGTATGGCGACCAAAGCGACAGAATACAGGTAAACAATATAATCAAGGCTCAGCTTGTGAGCGTGCAGATAAAAGCTTTCGTGCAGAGTGGAAAAGTTTACGATAGTGACAAACTTGACGTATTAAAAAAATATCTCGTAGTAGAGGCGATATACGCGCACAAGCCCACGCCGTTTGACGTTACCTCTGAATGCACGTTTGCGGGTACGCTGATAGCAGACCCCGTAACCCCGTCGCAGATAGAAGTATTCTTTGAAGGTCAGTCGTTGGGTACGGTTGCGGTAATGGTCTCCGAAGGCAACTTAAATCTCGTACAAAAGCCCACGGCTAAGGCGCTTAGCGTGGTTTACACGGGTAATGAAGTTACGCTTGCCTTCAACGGGTTTAACGACGAATTAATGACCGTGACCGGTAATACCTACACGGCATTGGGCACGTATAAGGCGATAATTTCACTGAAAGACCCGACTGCAAACCGCTGGTCGGACAGAACGGCGAACAATATTGAAATCGAGTGGAAGATAGTTCCGCTTGTAATCGATACCGAAAACCTCTGGAACAAGGGTAAAGCGGGCGCAACGCTGAATTTGCCTCAGACTGTAATTGATTTGATAGCGGCAGGCTCGCTTGGAGTAACTTACAATTATTACGACGGCGACGGTAACCTTGTTGACCCCTCAGAATTGAAACCCGGAAATCAGTACAAGGTTGAAGCGGTATTCAGCGGTCCCGCTGCGGACGACGGCAGCGTGCAGTTTAAGACGGGCGCAACGACGGTTGGAAGCGTAAGCCCTAAGACCGATTACAAAGTGGCGCAAAGCGGCGCAGCGGTATTCTTTGGAAAAGTCAAAGATGTACTTACAACAAGCTACGCAGGATTGCCTTTATGGGCTTGGCTTCTGATTGCGATTGCGTTAATCGTATTGCTTATAATCATAATAGTAGTAGCTAAGAAGCGCCGCAAGACTAAAGAAGAGCGCGAGGAAATCAAGGCGCGCAAAGAGGAAGAAAAACAGCGCAAGCAGGAAGAAAAGGAACGCCGCGAGGAAGAGCGTCGCTTACAGCAGGAGCGTTTGGAAGAAGAGCGCAGACTGCAGCGTGAAAAGCTCGAAGCCGAGCGCGAAATGGCGAAAGCAAAGCAGGAAGCCGAGCTTGAAAAAATCCGCGCACAAGCGCAGGCGGGACTTGCGAGCGCAGGTATGGCAAGTATGGCTATGGCACAGCCTCAACAGCAGCAGAT
>JAIEAS010000092.1 GCA_029071285.1 Clostridia bacterium | reverse complement strand
GATATATAGTTTATAAAATTATGTAGCTGCAATATTTTTATCTATTTTAACTAATACCTCATCTTCGTTAGCGACAGGAATTAAGGCATAAATTAAATTGCCGATTCCACAGGTAAACCAAAAAGTTAATAAAAAAACAAGCAGATGTTTCGTATGCTTTCCCTTTTTAACAAGCAAAGCGTTTTCTTCCCCACGAGATTTAATTGTGTATCCCGTCGTAACAAAGTCGTCGATAATTTGTTCAAATTCCTTATTGCTCCCGCATCTTCTTATTCTGTTTGCCATAATATTTCTCCTTGCAAAAAGTATTTTGCTACCAAAATGGTAGTCTTTGTTCTATCCTACTACCATTTTGGTAATATGTCAAGTAGAAATGAAGACAATTTTGGGTATTAGATTAAAAGAGTTAAGAGAGGCAAAAGGTTTTACGCAAAAACAGTTAGCCGAATTATTAAATATTAACAGTGTGACGTATTTACACTATGAAAAAGAACAGCGAGAGCCTCCTCTTGCCTTGCTTGCGGATTTGGCAAAATTCTATGACGTTTCAACAGACTATCTTTTAGGTTTGACGGATTACTGATTACGATTCAATTCGTGCACATATTTCTCAACCAAAAAAGGAAGTAACTTTTGTTACTTCCTTTTTAATTATTCCGGATTTCTTCGTTCTGCTCATCGGGCGGTGGTTCGCTCGGTTTTTTTGCGAATTTTTGCAGAATAAACTTTTTCACTAATTTCATTAAAAAGTAACCCGCAACACCGCATATGGAACCGATCACCATGCCGCCAATCACGTCGGTAGGGTAATGCATACAAAGATATATTCTTGAAATCGCCACTAAAATTGCAACGCCGAGTGCGGGCAAGCCCTTGACTTTATAATACATTACAAGCGCTACTGCGGCGGCAAACAATGACGCGGTATGCCCCGAAGGAAACGAGGAATCCGTAGGCTCGCGCACACTGATTGAATTGTGAAATTCCTGAAAGCCCAAGTCAGGAAAATCTTGCCACGGTCGGGCGCGGTTTACGCTGAGCTTCAAAATTACATTTACAATCAGCACGTCCAACAACAAAGCAATTGCAATCGCCGCGCCTGCCCAGCGCGTCTTTTTGAATATCAGTAGCACAACTCCGCATATAATTGCGCCTGCTCCGAATTCGCCGATATAGGTTAAATATTTCATGATATAGTTCAGCCACATTTGGTCGTGAAAGACTTCATGAAACCACTGTAAAACTTGAATATCCATATAGGTTTATTTTACTACATGCTTTGTAACCTGTCAAGATAGCAAAATAAGCGTTTCGAATAAGATTAAATCACGTAATAACGAGAGCCCTCTAATATTTCCCTTGCTTCCTTTGCCTTTCGTCGGTAGTCAATTTCTTTATTGTTTTTATCGTAGAACATATAAACCGCAGTACCGCATTCTGTGGGATACCCAAATGATACTTTTTCCCAGCAACCCATTCTCATGAGCAGGTTCTCAATCCTGTCCATGCACGCCGCGCAACCGGGAATTGATACCGTTAATATTATTTCGCCTTGTTCTTTCATATGATTCACCTATGCAAATTCGTATAGTTTTAATAATTCTATGCGTTTTTGTATAAAATGTCAAATGAATTGATATGGAAAACCGCGAAAAAATTGCAAAAAGTCTTTCTTCTTTGAGGACTCAATACGGACTTTCCCAATCGGAATTGTCTCGCAAAACAGGGATATCCCAAGCAAAGATTTCACGTTGGGAGGCAGGTATCAACTTGCCGTCTATTTTGGATTGTATCGTTCTCGCGGAATTTTATGAAATCACGCTTGACGAGTTGGTCGGGAAAGTGGAGTAATAGTTCCATGAACATAGGGGAAGCAATTAAATATCAACGGGAGATTAACGGTTTCACGCAAAGTGCCGTTTCAAAAGCGACGGGGATATCGCAACCGAAACTAAGTTATTTTGAAAGCGGGAAACATCTTCCCCTGATTGACGACTGTATCAGGCTTGCCGATTTTTATGGTATTACGATTGATGAGCTAATCGGCAGAGAGATTGTTGGAAACCACAAGTAAATATAAAAGCCGACGGATTTTCCGTCGGCTTTATTGTTGTAAGAATTATAATTCGCTTTCGGGTTGCTCGGTCTGGGCGGATTCGGCGGGGGCGTCGCTCACGCCTTGGGTTGCCGCCGCCATATTAAGCTGCCGCTTTTTCAGGTCCTTGCGGAAAATCAGCTTGAACAGCGTGCGGATGAGCGGTTGAATAAAGAACAACTGCGTAAAGAACGCAAAGGGGAAGTTAAAGCACACAAGCTTGAGCCAATTCGCAAGCAGGGTGATAAAATTGAAATCCGCGAACTGATAGGGGTAATAAAGGCAAGCCGCAATCAGGCTCATTGCGGGGCACATGAGCGCCACGGTAGTGCAGATGATTGCCGTTTCGAAGAGGACGGGGTGCGTCTTTTTCGGGTCGAACACTTTGCAAGCCAATCGGAACGAGCAGGGGCTTCCCATCACACATTCGAGCAGATACGCAAACGCAAACTCAATGAGAATAATCGCCCAAATCGGCAGGAACGTACCGCAGGCGGGGACGCCGCCCATTGCGTCGATGGCGGCAAGCACGCCCGTTTCGCCCGTGCTTGCCATAAACGTACTGCCGTTGACGACGTACAGACTGAAAAATACGTAGGCGTGCACCGTTACGATAACGGTAAGGAGCGCAAAAATCATGCGCTGGAACAAGTTTCTCGGCATAAAAGACCTCGCTTTTTTCG
>JAIEAS010000091.1 GCA_029071285.1 Clostridia bacterium | reverse complement strand
AATCGGGCGTAACTTCGGCAATTTCCTGCGCCTTAGCAATTGCGCCCTTCATTCCCTTTGCGCCCTCCGTCAAAACAATTTCCGCGCCGTACGCCTTGATTATATTCCTGCGCTCTACGCTCATCGTGTCGGGCATCGTAATAATAAGTTTATAGCCCTTTGCCGCAGCGACCGCCGCAAGCCCTATGCCCGTATTGCCGCTCGTCGGCTCGATTATCGTGGCGCCCTTTTTAAGCTTGCCGCTTCTTTCCGCGTCCTCAATCATCGCCTTTGCAATTCTGTCCTTTACCGAACCTGCGGGATTGAAGTATTCAAGCTTGACAAGCACCGTTGCCTTTAAGCCGTTCGCCGCTTCGTAATTTGCGATTTCAACCAAAGGGGTATTCCCCACTAAATCCAAAATGGTTTTATACTGTGCCATAAATTTCTCTCCTCTTTATTATATTTATTTAGCCGAGTGCGCGGCTTAACCTTTCAAGTGAGTTTTTTAGAACCGAACGCGGACAGGCTATGTTTATTCTCGCAAAGCCGCTGCCTCCCGCACCGAATATATAGCCGTCGTCCACCCAAAGTTTTGCCTTGTCTTCGAAAAGGTGTGCAAGCTCTTTATCCGACAGGTTCAGCTTACGGCAATCCAGCCAGACTAGATACGTTCCCTGAGGCTCTACAAGCGCAACGTTTTTAAGCTTAGTTACGGCAAACTCACGCACCAATTGCAGATTTTGCGACAGGTATTCCTTTAAATTGCCCAGCCATTCCCCGCCGCACTCATACGCTGCCTTGCACGCAACCAATCCCATTATATTGGGCTGCGAATATCCCTGGCGGTCAAGCTCCTTAACAAATTGCTCCCGTACTTTATCGTTACGTATATACGTGTTTGCAACGTGCAGCCCCGCCAGATTAAAGGTTTTCGTGGGCGCGGTGCAGATGGCGCAAATATCTTCGTATTCCTCTCTGACCGTCGAAAATACGGTATGAACGTTGTTGCCATAAACGAAGTCCGCATGAATTTCATCCGATATTACAAAAACGCCGTGTTTAAGACATACGTCGCCTAAGCGCCGCAGCTCTTCCCTCGTCCAAACCCTACCGACGGGATTATGCGGATTGCATAGTATAAACGCCTTAACGTTGTTTTCCACAATCTTTCTTTCAAAGTCGTCAAAGTCTACCATATAATGACCGTCGGTATTTTTAAGCTCGCTTACAACTAATTTTCTGCCGTTGTCAATAACGCTTTGGGCAAACGGATAATACACGGGCTGACAGATAATAACTCCGTCTCCGACTTCGGTCAATACGCGGATCAGCGTGCAAATGGAAAACACCACACCGCAGGTTATAACGAATTTATCCGGTTGAGGCTTCCAGCCGTGACGGTGCAAAAACCAGTTTTGCAGCGCTTCGAAATAATCGCCCTTAGGCTCCGAATAACCGAATATGCCGTGCTCTGCCTTGTCCTTAAGCACCGAAATCACTTCGTCGGGCGCTCTGAAATCCATATCCGCCACCCACAGAGGAAGCAAATCTTCGCTTCTACCGCGCTCCTTTGCAAAGTCGTACTTTAAGCTGTTCGTATTTCTTCTGTCGTAAATCTTGTCAAAATCGTATTTCATCTTTCAAATGCCTGCTTCAGATCGTCTATCAGGTCCTTGGCGTTCTCTATACCCACCGAGATGCGCAAAAATCTGTCGTTTATGCCGCGCATTTCCCTCTCTTCAACCGGAACGTCGGCGTGAGTCTGCAGCATGGGATAAGTGATTAAGCTTTCCACTCCGCCAAGACTTTCGGCATACTGCAACACCTTTACGTTACTTAAAATATTTTCGGCAAGAGCTTTGCTTTCCACCTCGAAGGAAATCATTCCGCCGAAGCCCGTGGCCTGCTTTTTGCTGACGGCATATCCGGCGTGATCTTCAAAACCGGTATAATAAACCTTTTTAACTTCCTTTCTACCCCTAAGCCATTCGGCAATCAACTTTGCATTGGCGTTAATTCTGTCCATTCTTAGCGGCAGAGTTTTAATCCCTCGCTCTATTAAAAAGCTATCCCAAGGAGCAAGACACGCACCTATCGTCTTTGAGTAATACGCTATCTTTTCGGCAATTTCGGGCGTTTTTGCAACGGCAAAGCCTGCAAGAGCATCGTTATGCCCGCCCAGATATTTGGTCCCGCTGTGAATAACGATATCAGCACCCAACTCAAGCGGGCGTTGAAAATAGGGCGTTAAAAAAGTATTGTCGACGATTAGTAGAAGCCCCTTTTCGTGCGCTAGAGCTGCAAGCTCGGCTATATCGGAAACCTGCATTAAAGGATTGCTGGGCGTTTCGCAGTAAATTGCCTTGGTGTTTTTATTTATAAGCGACCGCACACGGGCAATATCGCCCGTATCCGTAAAATCGAAGCTCATTCCCTCAACCGTGTTCACGTTGCGAAACAGCCTCAAACTTCCGCCGTATAAATCTTCCGAAGCGATAATATGGGCATCTTGCTTAAACAGCTTCATCACAGTCGTAATTGCCGCCATTCCCGAAGAAAAGGCAAACGCCGCGACGCCTCCCTCAAGCTTTGCCACCGTATTTTCAAGGTGCGAACGCGTAGGATTTGAAAGGCGCGAATAGCTGTATTGAGATTGAACGCCCACTCCCTTATGTACGAACGTTGCCGCCTGACACACGGGCATCGTTATAGTGCCCCATTCGTCTTTTTTATTGTCATCGGCATGCAGACAAAGCGTTTCGAATTCCATTTTATCCTCCGTTATTCATCCTCTATTTTATGAGGTCCGCAAGCGTTACGCCGCTGAAATATTGCTTAGTCAGGTTGTAAAAGCCCGTCCATACGGGAAGAGTTTTGCAATCTGTCGCTCTTTCGCAACCTACCGACTTATCGCATATGCACGTTACCGGCGCAAGATCGCCCTCGGCAAATTGAAGAATTTCAAAAACCGTGTACTCGTCGGCATTTCTTTTAAGCTTATAGCCGCCGCCCTTGCCGTGCCGCCCGTCTAAAAGTTCGGCTTTGGTCAAGTCGAGCATTATGCTCTCCAAATATTTTTTGGATATATTTTGCCTGTCCGCAATATCTTTCAGCGGTATATAATTGCCGTCAGAATGCTCGGCAATATCTATCATAACGCGAAGTGCGTATCTACCCCTCGTGGAAATCTTCATTGCTTAACCTTTAAATTATTAACCTATTAAATTAGTAGGTAAATATATTATATAATTGTGTCACCAGATTGTCAACAGAAAAATTACAATTTTTTCCATTTAATCAATCGTCCGACGCGCCAACATAAATTGTGATAAAATTCCGTAAAAAAACAACAAAGCTTAGTATTTTATAACAATACCAAGCTTTATTTAATATT
>JAIEAS010000090.1 GCA_029071285.1 Clostridia bacterium | reverse complement strand
AGTTTGATACGTTCGGGGATATACGCCCTTTCAAGTGAAGTACAACCATTAAAACACCAATCGGCAACGTCTTCCACCGACTGCGGTATACGTATTTCTTTTAACGCCGTACATCCGCTGAAAGAGCTGCGGCTGATGAATTTCAAACCCTCAGGCAGTTCAACAGCTTTTAACGTGTCGCACCCCGTAAACGCACTTCTGCCGATATTTACAACGGTTTCCGGAACGATAACTTTATCCTTCCTTGCCGCCGTCGGAGGACAATATACCATTTCCCTTACGGTTGCGTCGTACAAAATTCCGTCAACCACGGCATAGAAAGGGCTATGATTTTCAAGCACTACGTTTTTGCAGTTTGCAAACGGATTATATCCTATCTGCCGTACTGATGCGGGAATTATTATCTTTTCAATCATATCGCAGTTCCAGAAGCAGTTACGCCCTATCGTGCGAACGGTATCAGCAAGCTTTACGGTTTTAACACCCGAGCCCATAGAGTAGTGCATACAGGTCGTTTTATTCCTGTCGTACAGCACTCCGTCAATATAGTGAAAATATTCGCTTTCATTTCTGAGTTTAATGTTGCGGCAATCCGAAAAGGCGTTGTTTCCCATAAACTTTACGTTCTTCGTAATTGTTACCAACCGTAAATTTTCACACTTGTAAAAGCTGTGTTTCCCTATCCACGTAACGGTTTCGGGGATTACGTATTCCGTATCCTGTTTGCTTGCGGTGTAATGGATTAAAAATTTCTTTTTGTCGTCAAACAATACGCCGTTCTCACAGATGAAGTGCGGGCTGTGATTGTCTATTCTGATTGCAAGACATCCGGCAAAAGGGTCGTCTCCCATTTCGCTCACGCCCTCGGGGATATTTACTTCTTTAAGATTTTCACAATATACGAAGGCGTCGCCGCATATACAATTCACACTTTCAGGTAAAACAACCTTTTCGATAAAAAGATTATTCCAGAAGGCTCCCGTACCTATACGCGTAATTCCTTCGGGAATATTCACCACCGAATGCTTGCCGAGATACTTTAACAGCTCGCCGTTTTTCACCGAAAACTCCGCGGGATATTTTCTGTCATCGCAAACTGAAGAAAACACAAGATTATACAGCGGTATCGGCTTTTCAAATATTCCGGCAGAAAATTTCTGCCCGTAAGCGAAAATTTTCGATAGGTAATCGACGAGCCCACCCGAAAGCTGAGAGGTGTATAAGCACTCCGTATTTCCGGATTTTTTAACAAAGTCCGATACGAGCGCAGCATAGTCTTTCCCCCATGCGGCTACGTATACGCCGCAATACAGAGTACCGTCTGCCTGTAAAACCGCAAGATCGTAAGGTTTACAGTTCAGAGATATCACCGCGGACGGATAGCCTTTTTTAAGAAGGCGGTCAATTGCCTCCAACAAAACAAAGTCTTTATATCGAAGTAACGGATAGCTCCCGCCTTTAAATTCAAAACGCTGTTCTTCGGAATAAATCGTGATATCCGTATCGTCGTAATGATAACCGAAAACGTCGGGAGCAATTTCGTCGTAACCTAATTTCCGATATAAGATTATATACTTCATATCGATGAACAAGGTGTCTTTCGTCTTTTCAGCCATTGATAAGTCCTCTCTTTATAAGCTCTGTTTTCATTGCACTGACAACATCGGCTTCCGTTAAACGGGTAGTATCAATTACCATTCCGTCCATATTGTACTTTTTTAATACTCTTTGCATTTTTTCGTAAGCTGCGGGGATATACGCAACTTTTTTCAGATCCGGATCGTTTAAATCACGTTTCTTCAATCTTTTTTCAACTTCTTCGGGATCTGCGTAAATTAAAAAAGTAAAATCGGGCGCGCCCGTGGTTTTATAAATTGCGTCGAAGATATAATCGGTGCACTCGTCTCCGCTCCAGCAGTAGTTGGATAAAATATGTCTGTCGGTAATTATATTCTGTCCTTTGAATTTTTCATAGAGATAAATATTGCCTAAGCCGTAAAACCAACCCGTAAAAGCTTTATTTTTGCTTTTGTTCACTTCGTTACGGATACGGATATAATTTCCGTCCGTTCCGTCCGCATCAAATAAGTATTGCAACGGTTTTTCTATTAATGCAAAACCTGTTTCTTTCGCAAGATTTTTTGCCGCCGTGCTCTTACCTACGCCGTCTATTCCCTCGATTGCTATGTGCATATCTTCCTCCTTAATTGCTCGTTCTCGTTTTAACTTCGTGTTTTTTGCCGTTTGTAAATCCGTCTAAAATCTCAAGGTATCCGCTAACTCGGCGTATATGCGTAACGGATTTACTTCCGCAAACGGGGCAAATATCGAATACCCCGCTTGAATGACAATCGTTGCATGAATCCAGCGGAAAATTGACGCCGAGATACCGCACCCCCGCGGCTATGCCTTCTTCAATCAGTTCACGCAAGCCCTCGTCATTTCCTATCGGCGCTTCGTTGAGTTCGATATACGATATACTTCCGCCATTTGAAAGGCTATGGAACGGTCCTTCTTCCCTGAGCTTTTCTCTTGCGGATACCCCGCTGTCAACGTTTACGTGGAAAGAGTTCGTGTAAAAACCTTTTGCAAATATTTTTGCATTTGAAGGAAATAACGGCCTGTCGATTTCAGGAAACCTTCCGCTTATCAGCTCGCCGCTCGTAGCGAGCAGCGAAAAATTCAGATTTCGCTCCCTGCTTTGCGCGTCGCAATATTCGCGCATAAATTTAACGAAATCCAGCGCAAATTCATAAGCTTGCCTGTCCGCATAAAATCTGTTTCCGGTAATAATTTCCACCGTTTCTGAAAGACCTATAAAACCGACGGACAAGGTGCCGTGCTTAAACACGTCTTTCATATTCTGAAAAGGCACACACCACATCTGCCTTTTACTGTTTACGGGGAAATCGGTGTGATCGAGCGAACAGACCTTGTTGTAACGGTCGATTAAAATTTCCGTAACAAGGTCGGCAATCTTTTTCCATTTCTTTTTCAGTTGCCCGATCTTTTCCTCCGTCGTCTTATCTGAAAAATCACGTTCAACTTCCAGAGCAAGCCGCGGCAAGTTAATGCTTATATTTGCTATATTCCCC
>JAIEAS010000009.1 GCA_029071285.1 Clostridia bacterium | reverse complement strand
GTGCTGTGCTTGCGGGAAGCGGTGATTACTACGGACTTAACCTCAATTTGCAGCCTATTATAGGCGACGTCATTTCCAACGTATATCTCACGATTTTGCGCGACGACAACGGACTTAGCGGCGTTAAGGTTAAGACTACGGCGGCGAGTGCGCTTACCGTAACGATAAACCTCGATAAGGGCATTTCCACAAACGTAAATGACGCACAGAAAGATTACTTCAAGTACGTAACGGGCAAGCACGATATCGATTTCTATGAAAATCCCGAAGACCCCGTAACCCATATTCAGGAAGTGTTCGGCTGCTACAGTACCGAGAAAGGCACTTACGACAGTCTGAACATTCTCGGCAAAGTTGCGCTCAACGTGGTAGGCTACGGCGAGGTTCCGTCGCAGACCGCTTCGATTAAATCAACTTCAACGGTTCACCTGCGCGACCCTCACAACGTAGTCTGGGCGGACGGCTCGCATATCATCGTATTCTTCGACGAGGACGGCAACGAGCTCGGCACCGAGAAGCAGATTATGCGCGATATGACGATTTACTCACAGCCCGCCGTAGCTTACGAAGTAATATTCGATATGAACGGCGTTGCGGAAACCTACACGGGCGCGGTTACTCTTAATCAGACCTTGCCGAGATTCAACGGCACGGTTGAAGGAAAAATCTTCGTTAAGTGGATTGACAAAAACGGCGTAACCGTAAACAGCGCAAACGAAATCGCGCTCGACGGCGGAGTAAGACGGGTTTATGCGGTATTTGCGAACGAAGTGGAAGTAGTAAACGGCGTTCAGTACACGGCGTCGTGGACCAACGGTTTGCATTACTCGGTTTCGGGCGTTACAAGCCTTGATGCGAAATATACCAAAGCGGGCGGCGAATATCTCGTACTCGAAAGAGAGATTAACGGAATTCCCGTAACCGAAATTTCCGCGGGAGCGTTCGCAAGCACGAAGGAGAAACCCGTACTCGTTAAAAACGTGGTCGTGCCCGAAAGCGTAACCGTCGTCGGCAGCCGTGCGTTCCTCGATAACTACGCGATTGAAAGCATTATATTCCTCGCGGACAGCGTACGCCTCGACGGCGTTGAAAAGGAATCGCCGTTCTACGGCTGTTCAAAGAGCGACGGCTCGTCGGATACAAATCTTACCCTTTACTATACTGATATAGAGGGCGAGGACGGCTGGAACGTATTCAGAGTTACTACTAATTTAATCGGTATGTCCACGCCGCACAAGCTGTCCTCTCTCGTTAACAGCGGCTGGGCCTGGGTTGAGTACTATCTTACGGGCGCAAGCCTCACGCAGGGACTTGAGTGCCTTGCGGGCGGACTGTACACGGATACAAAGACCGCTGAACAGATAGAGGGCGAGGTATTTGCCGAAATCAACGCGCTTACTTCAAAAGACTTTATCAACGGTTACAGCGTATCGGTTGACCGTGCGGTAGAGTTGAACGGCTTAAATAAAATTACCGTAACCCTCACCGAAACGACGCCTTACTATCTGCTGACTATAAAATCGGAACAGACCGGATTTATATTGAACGGCGAGTTTGAAATTTACGGCGGCGAAAAGTACGTAAAGGCGGGTACGACGGTTACCGTTCTTCCTCCCGAGGGATACGAGTTAACTTCGCTCACGGGAACCGAACACGACAATTACTCGTTCGTAATGACCGGATATGCGCTTGAGCTTACGGCTGAATGTGAAAGCGTTGCGGTTGAAGAATACGTTCTGAACAGCGCGGTTGAAACTTTCACTATGAACGGCGTTGAATATCATAACGGCGATACGGTGAGCGCAGATATTCCTCTTTCGACAGACGTTGAGGCTGACGGATATTACTTCCTCGGCTGGGCTTACAACAACGGCACGCAGCTCCAATTCGTAAGCGGCGGCGCGGCGGAATACGGCAACTACTACGCGGTATGGGCTGTTAACTATTCAGACGTATTGGATTACAGCGCAGAAAAAGTTAATACTACGGGCACTGTTCCCGCGGTTAACTTCAAAACCGGCAAGGCGGCTACGTTCAACGGCTGGTATACCGAAGCGGCATTTACCAATAAGGTAGAATCGCTTTCCGCATCAACGACCGTTCTCTACGCAAGCCTGCAGTTTAGCTTAACGCTTACGCTGAACGGAAGTAATACCACTTGGTACTATACCGTCAACGACCCTGCGACGCCCGATGCATACAGAGACGTTGAGTATACCGAAAACAAATTCTGGGGTTCGGTAACAAGCTGGACTATTAACGAAAACAACGGCTATACTACGAAGATTACGGGTAATACGTTCAGTTTAGAGCTCGAATACGGTCAGACGGTTGAATTGTACCGCGAGTGGTCAAATGCAATAGTATTCAAAATCAAAGACGGCGAAACGTACGTAGCTACCTATCTGATTAAAGGATTTAATACGAAAGATAATAAATCCTGGCGTAATCAGGCAAATTCGGCGGAACATTGTTTTGAATTAAATTCGGGCAACTGGATTGCAGGTGACGGAACTCCCGTCGAGCAGGATAACCCCGATAATTATAAGTATTATAATACGTCGGGAAGCAACGTTTACTTCGGTAAGGTTGAAAACCTGAACAGCAACGTTGTATTAGCAACCTCTGTCTGATAAGTACAAACAATAAAGTAAATTTAAGAAGCCGCTGCGCTATGC
>JAIEAS010000089.1 GCA_029071285.1 Clostridia bacterium | reverse complement strand
CCCGCAAAGTACACCGCGGATATGTAAAACACCGTTTCGGACGAGCCGAAGCAAACGCAGGCGCACCGCGCAATATAGCTGTCCGCGCCGTATTTTGAGATAATTTCGTTCAGATACGCAAGCGAACCGCTGCCCGAAAAAGGCTTTATCAGAACAAGCTTTGTAAGCTCGGGCGGTATTCCCAAAAACCCGAACACGGGGGATAAAAGCTTTGTAAGCCCGTCCGCAAGCCCAGATTCCTCAAACAGCGCGCACATCATAAAAATCGCGGCAAGACAGGGAAGAAGGGACACGGTAAACTTTAAGGCGGATTGAATCCCCTCGGTAAAGGCGTCGTAGATATTCACTTTTTTAAAGACGGCAAAGCCGAACACGGCAATAAAAATTACGGGGATAATCAGCGCCATTTTTTTACCCTCTTTTTGCCGAACTTCTGGGTGAGAACGAAGAGAAGCACGCCTATAAAGGTTGAAACCGCCGTGCAAAGCAGCGACGGCAAAAATATATCCGCCGCCGACATACTGCCCGCGCTTGCGCGGAGTGCTATTACGGTGGTCGGCAAAAGCTGTATGGAAGTTGCGTTAATAACAAACAAAAGCTTCTGCGCAAAGGTGTTGTTTTCCTTTTCGAGCTCGCCTATCGCTTTGACCGCGTAGGGAGTAGCCGCGCCCCCGAGTCCCAAAAGGTTGCAGGATAAGTTCATTGCAAGATTTTCGCCCGCGGCGTCGCTGTTGGTTTTAAAAATTTTGCGTGTTGCGGGTTTTAAAAGTCTTGCCGCGCCCCTTGAAAGTCCCGACTTTTCCGCCAAAGAGGATAACCCCATCCACACCGCGTAAATGCAGAAGAGGGTCAGAGCCATCTGAGCCGCGTTTTCCGCACCGCCCAACAGGGCGGGCAGCAGCTTGTCCGGTGAAATAATTGCAAGGGCAATCATCGAGGCTAAAAAAACGACGGTAAAAATTGCGTTCATAAACTATTTTTATGAAAAAGTTTACCGCAAAATACTAATCCCGTATAATTTTAAATTCTTCCTCGCGTTCGTCCAAAATAAGCTTAATGCCGTTAATGGTTGTAAGCGCTTTTTCCAGCTCGTCCAGAACTAAGGCGCGCTTTATTTTGCGCGGATGGCTTTTTGGTTTAAAAGATTCGCAAGAGCCGCGCTTTTTAACCGTCTGATTTTGTTCGTCGCAATGTCCGCAGTCCGTCCGCAAAAAGCAGCAGTAGGCTTTTGTGTAGTAAGCGGTAAAGTATGCGCATCGACAACATTCATTTTTCATAATTTTTTCCTCTTGTTTCCTTCGTCATTGCGAGGGAGCAAAGCGACCGCGGCAATCCAGACTATAACGCTTTTTAAGTGCCGCGCTTCTGGATTGCTTCGCTACGCTCGCAATGACGGTGGAGCATAATATTTTTACAAACACCTATATGCTCGTATTTTTACACAAATTTTTGCAAATTGCTTGTACTCTACAAATAAGTAGAATAAATTTTGGTTTAGTGTAATTATTACAAAAATTTTTGCGTTTGTCTTGGGTAGCACAAATTTGTGATGGAAAAAAATCTATCGGCAGTAAACTTTAAAAAGTTTACAATTAAAAAGGCAAATGGTATAATTAGGTTTATGGAAAAGAAAAAGTATTACATTACAACACCCATTTATTACCCCAGCGGAAACTGGCATATAGGTCATTGCTATACTACGGTTATCTGCGACGCGCTGGCGCGTTTTCATAAAATGATGGGAGAGGACGTGTTCTTTCTGACGGGCACGGACGAACACGGTCAGAAGATAGAAAAGGAAGCAAAAAAGCGCGGTATCACGCCTATGCAGTTTATCGACCCGCTTGTTTCCGAGCTTAAAGATATGTGGCGGCTTTTGGATATTTCCTACGACCGCTTTATCCGCACTACCGATAAAGACCACGAGGAGTGCGTAAAAAAGATTTATCAGAAGCTGTACGACAGCGGCGATATTTACAAAGCCGAGTACAGCGGTTACTACTGCACTCCGTGCGAGAGTATGTGGACGGAAGCACAGCTTGTGAACGGCAAGTGCCCCGACTGCGGCAGAGAAGTTACCCTTCAGAAGGAAGAGAGTTACTTTTTCCGTCTGAGCAAATACGCGCCCAAAATTTTAAAACTGTATAAGGACAACCCCGAGTTTTTACAGCCCAAGTCGCGCGTGAACGAAATGGTGAACAACTTCCTCGACGCGGGCTTGCAGGATTTGTGCGTTTCGCGTACGACGGTGAAATGGGGCGTACAGCTGCCGTTTGATAAAAATCATTACGCTTATGTCTGGATAGACGCACTGTCAAACTATATTTCGGCGCTCGGGTATCTGAGCAAGGACGACAGCCTTTACAAAAAGTACTGGCCCGCAGACCTGCATATGATAGGCAAAGAGATAGTGCGCTTCCACGCGATTATCTGGCCCGCAATACTTATGGCTTTGGGCGAGCCCGTGCCTGAACAGGTTTACGGACACGGCTGGCTGCTTATCGGCGGCGACAAACTTTCAAAGAGCAAGCAGGACGCGGTCAAGTGCGAGCTTACCGACCCTTACGAGCTGGTAAAGCGTTACGGCACGGACGCTGTTCGTTACTTCCTGTTGCGTGAAATTCCCTTCGGCAGCGACGGCGAATACACCAACGAGCGGTTTTTAAACAGAATAAACGCCGACCTCGCTAACGATTTGGGCAACCTCGTTTCGCGCACGCAGGCAATGATTTTGCAGAACTTCGAGGGCGTTCCCGCCCGCGGCAAAATCGAGGGGGTTGACGGCGAATTAATCGCAATGGCGGAGGGGCTTTTCGAAAAAGTCAAAAACGCCGTTGACAGACTTAACGCGCCCGACGCGCTTGCGGAAATTTTTGCGGTTATATCCCGCGCGAACAAATATATCGACGAAACCACGCCGTGGATTCTTGCCAAAGACCCTGGCAAAAAAGACCGTTTGGGCGCAGTGCTTTATAACCTTGCGGAAACGGTGCGCATTTGCGCGGTTATGCTGAAGCCCTTCCTTACCAAAGCCGCAACGCTTATTTTAAAAAGCTTTTCTTGCGACGAAAACGCGGGCTTCGAAAGCCTTAAATTCGGAACGTTAAAAGAGGGCGCAAAGATTGAAAAACTGCCCCCCGTGTTCCCCCGCGTAGACGTTAAAAAAGAACTTGCCGAGGTTGAAAAACTTGTGGCTTCACTCAAAAAAGCAGAGGTAAAACCCGTTATGGAAGAAAATAAAAAAGAGCTTATCACCATTGACGACTTTGCAAAGGTTGAAATGCGCGTGGGCACGGTTATCGCGTGCGAGCCCGTAAAAAAGAGCAGACTTCTGCACGAAACGGTTTCAATAGGCGGCAAAAATATTTCCGTATTGTCGGGCATTGCCGGGCATTACACCGCAGAGGAAATGGTCGGAAAGCGTGTAATCGTCGTAACCAACCTGCCCCCGAGAGAGATGAAAGGGCTCGTAAGCGAGGGTATGATTGTCTGCGCGTGCGCACCCGACGGCAAGCTTTCAATCGTTTCGCCCGAAAAGGACTTGCCCGACGGGAGCCTTTTATCGTGAAATTTATCGACGTTCACTGTCATATAAACGACCGGGACTACGGAAATGTGGACGCGCTTATAAAAAATATTCAGGCGGCGGGGGTGCAGAAAGTCATCTCCGTCGGCTTTG
>JAIEAS010000088.1 GCA_029071285.1 Clostridia bacterium | reverse complement strand
GTCGGCAGCGTCAGATGTTTATAAGATACAGGCGTAGTATTTTTAAGAAAAATTATGCGCGGCTGAGCGAACAGAAGCTTTGGTATAGAAGTTGCCGCTTTGGCGGGCGTTCCTGACGAAGTTACCGACAGAGCCAAGGCGATATTAAAACATATTGAGAGTGGCGACAGACAATTTGATAAGGCTTTGCCTGAAACCGATAACGAAGATAAGCAACAGACCGAAGTTGAAAAGATTTTGAGCGAAGTCAATCTTGACAACATTACACCGATGCAGGCTTTCCTCATTTTGAGCGATTTGGTCGAAAAGGTTAAAGTATGAAAAAGATAAATATTCTTTCTAAAACAGTTTACAACAGAATTGCCGCGGGTGAGGTTATTGACCGACCGTATTCGGCTGTCAAAGAGTTGGTGGAAAACAGTCTTGACGCCGGTGCAACTCAAATAGAGGTGTATATTGAGCGCGGCGGCAAGCAATTAATAAAAATTATAGATAACGGCTGCGGAATCGAGCGCGATGATATGGCTGCCGCTTTTATGCCGCATGCGACCAGTAAAATTGCAAATGCCGAAGATTTGGATAAAATCACGACGTTGGGTTTCAGGGGCGAAGCGCTTGCAAGTATTGCGGCAATTGCTCGGGTGGAGCTTCTTTCCGTGACCGACGGCAATATTGCGTACAGAACGACTTGCTCCGACGGCGTTATGGGTCAGATAGAACCTGCCGCGCTTGAAAAAGGAACGGTTATCAGTGTGTATGATTTGTTCTACAACACACCAGTCAGAGCCAAATTTTTGAAGACCGATAAAAAGGAAGAGAGCGATATTACAAACATCGTTTCGCGCTATATTCTCGGTAATCCCGCGGTATCGTTTAAATATTTCGTTGACGGCAAACTTGAATTGCAGTCGCATGGCGGCGGGCTTGACGAGGCCATGGCGAGAGTTTACGGCGCAAAAACCGTTCCGCAATGCTTTAAAATAAACGCGGAAAAGGACGGAATTAAAATTCACGGTTTTATAGGAAACCAAAATTTCTTTAAACCTAACAAAACCTATCAGAGTCTGTTTCTGAATGGCAGATATATAGTAAATACTACGATATCGACTGCAATAACCAATGCTTACGCAAGTTATATGATGAAAAGGCAGTATCCATTTTACGTGCTTAATGTTGAAGTTCCGCTTGATATGGTTGACGTAAACGTGCATCCAAATAAAGCCGACGTAAGATTTGTGGATAATCGGGCTATTTTTTCTGCGGTATACTCGGTATTGTCGTCCGTGTTGGACGGTACAGTTTCCGCCGCGCAGTTTGTTGTTGACAGCGTAAGACTTCCTGAAATTCAGTCTACTATAGACGAGGATAAAAATAAAATTTATAAAGCTGAACTTAAACAGCCGCAAGCTTCTGCGCCGAACGCAAGCCAGATAAATTTTGCTTTTAATCCTAACAGTTTCAAATCGGGTAAAGATTCTGGCGAAGTCGTGCATTACCGTGATCCGAATTTAGATAAATACGAAACGGAAAGGATTGAGCCTGAAGAAGTTGTTCCTCACGTGATGCAGGTTTCAAACGATACTATATCGCCGGTCAATTTTGACGGTGATAACCGCATTGACCGTACTTACGAAAAGCGAAGTCAGGAGCAGCAGAAAATTGTTTACGAGAGTTGCAAATTTAAGGGCAATCTTTTTAATACCTATCTGATATACGAAATGTGCGACACCGTTTACTTTATTGACCAGCACGCCGCGCACGAAAGACTTATTTACGACCGTTTGCGTGAAAAAATTGCAAACCGCAAAGTGGATACTCAAGGGCTCTTAATTCCATATCTTCTGGACGTGAATGCTCAGGAAGCAGAGTTTATCAAAGCCAACGAGCGCTTGATAAGCAATTTGGGCTTCAGCATAAGCGAGTTCGGTGTAAATTCATTCAGAATTGATGACGTTCCGGTTGACTTGCAGAATATAAATCTTAAAGAATTTTTTGACGACCTTTTATCCGATTTGAAAGGTCTGAAAGAGATTAAGCTCGAAGATATTTTAAAAGACAAAATTGCAACCACGGCATGTAAGCATGCGATAAAAGGCGGTATGCCGCTTAGCGAAGAAGAGGTGAAAGCGCTTTTCAAAATGATGGACGGCGACGTGGGGCTGAAGTGCCCTCACGGCAGACCGGTTTGCGTGTCCTTGAATAAAAAAGATATTGAAAAAATGTTCAAGAGGATTGTCTGACTTGAACAAAGTACTCGTGATATGCGGCGCAACAGCAACGGGCAAGACAGAGCTTGCCGTAAACTGCGCTAAAAAACTTAATAGCGAAGTTGTTTCGGCGGATTCTCAGCTTGTTTACAAGCGGCTGAATATCGGAACGGCAAAGCCTTCGTCAAAAGAGATGGAAGGAATTGTCCACCATATGATTGACGTTGTCGAACCGCAGTGCAGTTTCAGCGTTTCGGATTATGCGTCGCTTGCCGAACCGATAGTTGACGGACTTCTTAAAAACGGAAAAACGCCGGTTGTTTGCGGCGGAACGGGTTTTTATATAAACTCGTTGTTGTACGATTTGAGTTACGGCAACACTGCGGCAGACGATAGGGTAAGGTTAAAGTACCAGCACCTGCTCGAAGAAAAAGGCAGAGGATATCTTTATCAAAGGTTGAAAGAAATCGACCCACAGTCCGCTGCGGCTTTGCACGAAAATGATACTAAGCGCGTTATCCGTGCTTTGGAAATTTACGAAGTCAGCGGAAAGAGAAAGTCGGATATACAAGACGGGTTTAAACGTAAAAGAGATTACTTAGCGGTTGCCGTAGATTATCTGAGAGATGAGCTATATGACAGGATAAATCTCCGCGTTGATAAAATGTTTGAAAGCGGATTAGTTGAAGAAGTAAAAGGCTTAATTGCCGACGGTATTGATGTAAAGTGCCAGTGTATGCAGGCAATAGGATATAAAGAAGTACTCGAATGTTTAAAAAATAACAAAAATGATAGTACTATGCGTGACATAATCAAGCAAAATACTCGTCATTATGCAAAAAGGCAGATTACGTTTTTCAAAAAATTGCAAGGAATAGTTTGGTTAAAACC
>JAIEAS010000087.1 GCA_029071285.1 Clostridia bacterium | reverse complement strand
AAGTACAATAAATAAGTACTACTAAAAAACTATTTAACAGGGACAAGCCATGTCAAAGAAGATTAAGCATATTTTAATAACCTGCGCGCTTGCCGCGGTGTTCGCGTTTTCGGCGGCAATTTCTGCTTGCACGATTAAAACCAAGCACCCCCGCGCCGCAATTACCATCGAGTTTAACGACGTAACTTATAAAATCGAGTACACCTTGTACAGAAATATGTATCCCCAGACCGTTCAGCACTTCATCGAACTTGCGGACGCGGGCTTCTATAACAATATGATTATTCACGACTACCATACCAACGGGGAATGGTACACTGGCGCATATTCTTACGAAGCTTCGGACGAGCATCTCGCATACTCTACCGCTTACGCAAATAACGATATGGCGGACTACCTTAACGAGTACTCAAAGGAACAGGCTTACTACGACCTTTTCGAAAGCGGCGCGCTTACGCCCAGCGTATACAAGACCGACTCGTTCGTAGGCGACAACAACACCGTTAAAGCCGAGGACGCACTGCCCACCCTTATAGGCGAGTTCAGCGCAAACGACCACAATATTAAAAAGGGCGCGCTGACTGCGGACTACGGCGTTCTTAAAATGTACTACTACGACAAGGGCAGCGCGAACAAGCAGGTTACTATAAAGAACAGCTTCGACCAGATTTTAATGCACGACTACAAGTACAACGCTGCGACGAGTATCTTTACGATACAGACCTCGCAGAGCGGCGGCAACTCGGCAAACAACTATGCGATTTTCGCAAGGCTGAGAAACGAAAAGCAGATTGACAAGCTTGACGCTCTTACCGAGGCTATCGCCGATTACGAGGAATCGATTTCAAGCACCAACGGCAGTCTTTTCAAGTCTTACAACACTCAGGTTGACAAGCTTGACAGTTTCGCAGGCGACGAGGGACGCAACATTTCAAGAGATTTCAACTTGACTTCTCTGCCCTTGATTATCAGGTCTGTAAAGATTACGAAGTATTAATATAACAGGATACAGGCGGCGCGAGCAAAAAGCTCGCGCCGCCTTTAATTTTCTACAGGATAGAGGTTGGTTATTTTTCCGCCGTTCATTTCCACGGCGAAGTATTTTAC
>JAIEAS010000086.1 GCA_029071285.1 Clostridia bacterium | reverse complement strand
CGGTTATGGCTGCGGCAGGAACCCACCTCACCAACAAATACGCCGAGGGCTATCCAGACCACCGCTACTACGGCGGCTGTAAATTCGTGGATATTGCCGAGGATCTGGCAAGAAACAGACTTAAAGAAATTTTCGGCTGCGAGTACTGCAACGTCCAGCCCCATTCGGGTGCGAGCGCAAACCTTGCGGTTCTGTTCGCAACCTGCCAGCCCGGCGACACGGTAATGGGAATGAACCTTGCCCACGGCGGACACCTCTCGCACGGCTCGCCCGTTAATATTTCGGGCAAGTACTTCAATATAGTTCCCTACGGCGTTAAAGAGGGCGAGGAAGTTATCGACTACGACGAGATGGAAAAAATCGCTATGCAGTGCAAGCCGAAGGTTATAATTTCGGGCGCGAGCGCGTATCCGAGGATTATCGACTTCAAGCGCATACGCGAAATCTGCGACAAGTGCGGAGCGTTAATGTTCGTGGATATAGCGCATATCGCGGGACTCGTTGCGGCGGGACTTCATCCCAGCCCCGTGCCCTATGCGGACTTCGTAACCACCACCACGCACAAGACTCTGCGCGGACCGCGCGGCGGCGTTATTATGTGCAAGGAAGAGTGGGGCAAGGCTATCGATAAGGCGGTGTTCCCCGGCATTCAGGGCGGACCTTTAATGCATATAATCGCGGCGAAGGCGGTCGCTTTCAAAGAGGCGCTTTCTCCCGAGTTCAAAGAATATCAGAAGCAAATCGTCAAAAACGCCGCGGCTATGGCGGACGAGTTTAAAAAACTCGGCGTCGATATGGTTTCGGGCGGCACGGATAACCACTTAATTTTATTGAAGCTCGAAAACAAAAATATCACGGGCAAACAGCTTACCGAGTACTTGGACGAGGTACATATCACGGTCAACAAAAACGCCGTTCCCTTCGATAAGGAAAAACCTTTCGTGACCTCTGGTATCCGCGTTGGCACGCCCGCAATGACTACCCGCGGAATGAAAGAGGGAGAGGCAAGAATTATTGCAAGGCTCATTGCCGAAGTTATCGAAAAGCGCGAGGCTTGCTTTGACAGCGTAAACAAGGAAGTGGCAAAGCTCTGCAAAGCCTTCCCGCTGTATAACGGAATAGTAAAATAATAAATGAAGAAGAAATTACTTGCTGTTTTGCTGTCTGCGGCTGCGGCGCTCGGCTGCGCCTTAGCTTTAACCGCGTGCGGCAATCACAGCCACAGATTTTCGGCGGAAGAAATTCAGCCGACCTGCACAGAGCAGGGATATACTCTGAATACCTGCGCCTGCGGGGAAAGTTACAAGGATAACTACGTTGCCGCGCTCGGGCATACCGAAGTTACCGATTCTGCCGTAGAAGCTACATGTACGCAGAGCGGTCTGACCGAAGGAAAGCACTGTTCGGTTTGCGGTACGGTAATTACCGAGCAGAAAACCCTGCCCGAAAAACACGTTGCCGAGAACGGCAAGTGCATATACTGCGGAAAGGCGGTAACGACGGCGGGATTAAAGTATACTTTAAACGGCGGCGGAAAATCCTACTGCGTTTCGGGAATTGGCACGGCGGCGGATACCGCTATCACGATTCCGGAGGAATACGAGGGCTTGCCCGTAACCGCTATCGGCAGAGAGGCGTTCGGCGGCTGCGGAAATATTACGAGCATAACCATTCCCGCAAGCGTAACTTCAATCGGCTTATCGGCGTTTTACGGCTGCGGAAAACTTACTAAAGTATATACCGAAACTACGGAAAGCTGGTGCGGTATTTCGTTCGCAAACTATGCCTCGAACCCTTTGCTGTACGCGCATAATCTTTATATAGGCGGTAAGCTTGCAACAGACCTCGTTATCCCCGAAAGCGTAACTTCGGTTGGCGCCCACGCATTTTACGGCTGTTACTCTCTTACAAGCGTAACCCTGCATAAGGACGTGATTTCGGTCGGCGAGAATGCCTTCAGTCAATGCGGCAATATTTCAAGCTTGACAATCCCGTACGGCGTAAATTATATCGGCAGGGAAGCGTTCAGACACTGCGTCGGTCTTGAAAGCTTAACCATTCCCGACAGCGTAATTCAAATCGATAACGGCGCGTTTTCGGACTGCGCAAATATTACAACCGTAACCGTGCCCGATAGCGTTACGGCGTTCGGCACTCAGGTGTTCCGTGAATGCGGAAGCCTTATAACCGCGGATATAGGCGGCGGCGTTGAGGAAATAGGCGAGGGAACTTTTTTCGGCTGCTACAACCTTACAAGCGTTGCCATAGGCGGCGGAGTAAACACCATAGGCAAATGGGCGTTTTACGGCTGCGGCAGTCTTGAAAGTATAACCATACCCGAGGGCGTAACGAGTATAGGCGAGCGGGCGTTCGGCGATTGCGGCAGTCTCGAAAGCATAACGATACCCGATAACGTGATTTCCGTCGGAAACTATGCGTTTATAAATTGCAGTAATCTTACGGCGGTAACAATAGGCGGCAGCGTAAGCACTATCGGCATTTCCGTGTTCGGTAATTGCGGCAATCTTACTACCCTAACCATAAGCGGCGGCGCAACCTCCATAGGGACTCACGCGTTTTACGAGTGCTACGGGCTTACGACCGTATATATTCCTAAAAGCGTGACCTCGGTCGGCGAAGCCGCGTTCAAGTCCTGCAATAATCTTACCGACGTTTACTATGCGGGAAGCTCAGCGGACTGGTCGGCAGTGGATATAGGCGACGACAATGAAAAGCTGACCGATGCTGCGATACACTGCAACGGTTGAGCGGTGCGGTAAATTTTTTAATTTGACATTAGCTCGGATTTATGATAATATCGGGCTATGGAAAAACTGGGTAATAAAATTTTTCAGCTTAGAAAAGCCAGAGGGCTTTCGCAGGAAGAACTTGCCGAAGCGTTGAACGTTTCAAGGCAATCGGTATCTAAATGGGAAACCGACCAAAGCGTTCCCGATTACGATAATATAACCGCTATGTGCGCGTTTTTCAACGTCAGCATTGACGGCTTTACGGGCAACGCCGCCGAGCAAGCAGCGGCAGCCGTTCAGCCCGCTGCGGAAGCCGTTGCCGAAAACAAACCGGACAACAAGCGGCTGTGGAAAAAAATCGTGCTTGCAACCTTCGTGTGGTTCTTTGCCGCGCTCGGGTTTTTCACCTGCATAAGCGTTGCCATGATTTCCATTATCGAAGGCGGCAGCGACCCGCAGTACCTGACGATGGTTCTGCCCATTCTGTGCGTATCGTACGCCGGGCTGTTCGGAATAGTGTTTGCGATAGTTGCAGTATTTTATAAAAAGTTTAAAAAACCGCGCGTGTAAGGCGCGGTTTTTTAATTTGTAAAGCAAAGTTGACATAATTGCAAAACAAAGTAGGTTGTTTTTCGGGGGTGCACAAGCTAACATATAAGGCGGAGGCAACCTGAAAATGAAAAAGAAATTTACCTTTATTTTAGCTTTAACAGCCGTATTGTGCGCGTGCGTATCCTTTGCCGCGTGCGGTATATTCGAAGGTAGCGGCGGGCATAAGGAAACCGCGCCGACCGATATTATTCTCGGTGAAATCACCGACAGCAGTATCGAAGTTAAGGACTGCGTTTTCGACGACGAATACGCGCATTTCCCCCAGCTCAGTCTTGACGGAAAGAACTGGACGGAAAGACTGAGCCTCGGCGGGGGATGCGACGGCTACCTTTTCGAAGGGCTGGAACCCAACACCGAATACACAGTATACGCCCGCGAAGGCAGCAGGGGCGGAAACTATAAACCCAGCGACGCGATAACCAAAACCGCGACGACTTTGCGCACCGCGGCTTCGGGCGTTCCCGAGGGCGTGGACTACGAGCAGAATCACGGCAAAATCACCCTTACGAATTTTTCCGACGAAATGGAAGCAAGCTTCGACGGCGGCAAAACCTACGGAGGCGGCGAGCATACCTTTACCGTAAAGGGCGAGTATACCGTTCTCGTAAGATACAAGCAGACAGACAAGGCGTTTGCAAGCGAAAGCGCCGAACTTAAAGTTGAATATTCCGACTTTACGGGCGGACTTGGCACCGAGCAAAAGCCCTATCTTATAGGCAGTTACGCCGAGCTTTGCAAAATGAAGATTTCGTACGTAACCTGTTTTAAGCTTATAAACGATATAGTTTTTCCTGCGGAAGCGGTGGGTTCAGTTCCTATTGCGGGCAGGCTTGACGGCAACGGCAAAAAGATTATTTCGCCCAAAATAGATACCGCGCTGAATAAGAACGGCGAAACTTCGCTTTTCTGTTTCGCTAATTTAAGTATCGGCAGCGCAATAAGCGACCTTACCGTTGAGAATATTACCTACCTTTCGAATAAGCGTGCAAGTGCAGCCGACGAGGGACTTCTTACTGACAACGCAAGGGAAGTTATCAATTGCAGCGTTACCGGTGAAATGATTATAAACGGAGCGGGCTCGGCGAGCTTCGGCGGAATTGCGGGCTGCGTGGATTACGTCGGTAAAATAACGGGCTGTTCTGCGGACGTTAAGTTCACGGTTGCGGACGGAGTTACCGCCGTGAACAATTACTACTTCGGCGGAATTGCGGGCGGCTGTGATTCGGGCTCGGCTAAAATAACGGGCTGTACGGCGAAGGTTTCCTTTAATCTGACTGCGGGAAATAACTACGCCGCCGTTGCCGGCGGTATAGTAGGCAAGGCTGCCTCGGGAACGCAGATTTCCGCGTGCAGTGCAAAAGTTTCCTTTTCGGCTTGGGGCGCAAACAAAGCCGAGCTCGGCGGTATTGCGGGCAAGGCGTCGGGTTCAGCGAAAATTGTCAACTGTTTTGCAGGCGGAGAAATAACCGCTTCGGGCAATCCCGATTTCACCGACGGTTACGGCAAACCCGCAAAG
>JAIEAS010000085.1 GCA_029071285.1 Clostridia bacterium | reverse complement strand
ATTTGCAGTTCGAGCGTTAGTCGAGATTTCTTTATATATCTTCTGCGCAAAGCGAAGCGAAGCAATCCAGAAGCGCACGCACATAACAACAGTATCGGCTGGATTGCCGCGGAGCTTACGCTCCTCGCAATGACGATACCCAACCCACCACCAAACATTATAAAACAGCCCGCACGGCTATGCCGTGCGGGCTGTTAGTTACTATTATTTATATTCCGAAATTATTTTAGCGAGTTCAGCAAATTGTTTGGGGGTCAGCGTTTCGCCGCGGGCTTTTAAATCTATCCGGCACTCGGTGAGGATTTCCTGCGCCTTTTGCCGCGAAAAGCCGAATGAATTTACAAGGTTGTTTTCAAGAGTTTTTCTGCGCGAGCCGAAAGCCGCGTGAACGACTTTTTTGTATAAAGCCTTGTCCGCAACCTCTATCCCCTTGCCGAAGGTGAACTTTACCACCGCGCTGTCAACGTTGGGGCGGGGCGTAAAAAGCGTTCTCGGCACGCGCTTTACGACGGCGCACTCGGCGCGGAGCGCGACCATTGCGGTTATCGCGCCGTAGTCGGCTGTTCCCGCCTTTGCGCAAAGCCTGTCCGCAACTTCTTCCTGAACCATAACGCACAAGCCCTTGCATTTTTCCGAGCTTTCGATAAGCTTCATAATCAGCGGGGTTGTAACGTAGTACGGCAAATTTGCGACCACAACGTAATCTTTAAGCCCGCTTTCAAACTCGGGCATATCGACCTTTAAAAAGTCCTTGAAAACCACTTCAACGTTTTCAAGCCCTGCAAGGGTGCGCTGCAAAACGGGCGCGAGGGTTTTGTCTACCTCGAACGAGATTACCCTTTTCACCTTCTGCGCCAAAGCGCGCGTGAGCGTTCCCGCGCCGCAGCCGATTTCCACAACGGTGTCCCCCTCTTCCGCGCCCGAAAGAGCTACGATTGAAGAAAGAAGGTTTTTATCGGTTATGAAGTTTTGACCGAGCTGTTTTTTAAAGGAAAAACCGCACTCGGAAAGAATTGATTTTACGTCCGTTTCCATATTTTGACTGCGCTTTAAAAGTATAGT
The DNA here is from genome assembly GCA_029071285.1 of Clostridia bacterium. Lineage (GTDB taxonomy): Bacteria > Bacillota > Clostridia > Christensenellales > Borkfalkiaceae > Coproplasma. The sequence goes on along the minus strand of JAIEAS010000085.1, from coordinate 971 downwards.
CCGATTATAGCAGACCATACTAATTTTGTAAACGAAATTACTCCGTTTACCTCACTTATGAGAAAAAAGCCTGCGCGGAAAAGCGCAGGCTTAAATCTTAGTTCACGAAAATTTGTTGGCACAAATTTTCCGTGAGGTTGCTAATGTCGTAAAACGCTTAACGGGCGAAATGAATCCGCCCTTGCGTTTTTCGGCGTTATTTTTTTAATTGAGTTTTTTGAAGAGGGTGTGGGCGTTTTGCCAGATTTGTTCGGCGGCTTGCTCCAAGCTTACGCCTCTTATTTCCGCGATATTCAAAGCGATTTCGGGAATACTTTCGGGCGTGTTGGGGAAAACGCCCTGCTTAGATTTGGGCGCAAGATAGGGACTGTCCGTTTCGGTCATAAATCTGTCGATATTCAGTGCGGCGATAGTGCGCCGCGCTTTTTTACTGCCCGAATAGGTGCTCGTTCCGCCGAACGAAAAGTGAAAACCGAGCTTTTCGATTTCCATTGCGATTTCAACCGAATACGAGTAGCAATGCAGCAGCCCGCCCGCCGTCAGCTTGGGCGCGTATTCCTTTAATATATTGAGGGTGTCCTCGGCGCAGTCGCGAGAGTGAATCTGCACGGGCAGGTTCAGCTTGCTTGCGAGGTTTAGCTGAGAAAGAAAAACTTCGCGCTGTAACGGCTTGTCCGTGTCGGGATAGTGGTAATCCAGCCCGATTTCGCCGATGGCAACGCACTTTTCGTGCGCGGCAAGCTTTTCGATTTTTTCAATATCGCCGTGCGCGTAATTTTTCAGCTCGGTCGGGTGAAGTCCCGCCGTAAAGTACACGCAAGGGTATTTTTCGGCTAAGCTTCGGCAGTACTCCGACGACGGTAAATCAAAGCCGACGGAGATGACTTTCTGCACCCCCGCCGCCTGAATATTTTTTATAAGCGCGTCCACATTTCCGTAGTCGCGGTCGTTTATATGCTGGATGATTTACA
>JAIEAS010000084.1 GCA_029071285.1 Clostridia bacterium | reverse complement strand
CCTTGAAAACAATTACTCCCCTTCTGTCCGTGAAATATGCAAAGCATGCGGACTAAAGTCAACCGCCACCGCGTTTGTTTATATTAACGAATTATGCGACCGGGGGCTTATTAAGAAAGCCGGAGCAAAAAACCGCGCGGTAGTTTTAAAGCAACAGTCTACAGCGACTAATGTTCCTCTTGTCGGAACGGTTGCGGCAGGTCAACCTATTTTCGCCGCTGAAAATTACGACGGATACTTCTCTCTGCCGGGCAATTACTTCTCGGGTGAAGATTTGTTTATGCTGAACGTAAGCGGCGATTCCATGATAAAAATAGGCATGTATAACGGCGATAAGATAGTTGTTAAAAAGCAAGAATCGGCAGACGACGGCGATATAGTCGTTGCTCTCGTTGACGACAGCGCCACTGTAAAACGTCTATTAAGACGCGACGGAAAAGTAATACTGCACCCCGAAAATGAAGATATGGAAGACTTCGTTTTCGACGACGTGCAGATAATCGGAAAAGTTATCGGACTTATGAGAATTTTATAAAAAAAGAGCGGCTAAAACCGCTCTTTTTATTTTATATTGATTTCAAATATTCAACTTCTTGTCTGTCAAGTTTTCTGAATGAACCTCTGTCAAGCCCGCGCAAGGTAATTTCACCGATTTTTATTCGCTTTAACAGGGTGACTTCCTTGCCGATTGCGGCAAACATCTTTCTTACTTCTCTATTCTTTCCTTCAGTCAGAGTAACGTGTACCTTCGTGTATTCTTTATTGGTTTCAACAATATGGGCTTTGCACTTTTTTGTTACGTAGCCGTCAATTTCAATACCGCTGCGAATCGGATTAAGTGCGTTTTCAGTCAACGTTCCCTCCACTTTAACCAAATATGTTTTTGGTACTTCGTTTGACGGATGAGTGAGGTGCTGAGCAAGTTCGCCGTCCGTTGTAAGAATTAAAAGACCTTCGCTGTCGTAATCGAGCCTGCCGACGGGATAAATTCTTCCAACGTTATCAGGCATCAAATCTAACACTGTCTTTCTGCCCTTATCATCCGTGACGCTGCATATATAGCCCTTGGGTTTATTTAAAATATAATATTCATTCTTCTTAACGGTAACTATGTTGCCGTTTAATTTTATTTCATCATCCTCGCTGACATCAATACCAAGCGTAGCAGTTTTTCCGTTTACAGAAACTCTGCCTTCGAGTATCAGCTTATCACATTCTCTTCTTGAGGCGACGCCTGACGAAGCAAGATATTTGTTAATTCTCATTATATTAGTACCAGTAAATATATTTACTTTATACTATATAATTT
>JAIEAS010000083.1 GCA_029071285.1 Clostridia bacterium | reverse complement strand
CCGAAAAAGGCAATACAAAAGCACAGCATAATAATGCTGCGCATAAAAATGACAAGATTAAAGATAGCCAAAGCCTTTTGCTTTGCCTTAAATCAGAAAGTGTCTGCCCCCCCCCCTATGCGGGTAAAGTTGCTGTTTCTTTTCATTCTGCTTTTCTCCTCATTACTATACTATGAAAATTAAGTGCTAAAATTATAACATGGATTTTCGACATTTTCAAGCCTTTTTTTCAAAAAATTAAAACTTGTGGTCGGGATTCCGCCCGACCACAATATATTGTGGTTTTGCTGTCTTTCCGCCCCGTTTTTTGCCGTTTTTAACCGACTTATCGTCATTGCGAGGAGCGTAGCGACGCGGCAATCCAGACGAAAAGCTCATTTTAAATGCCGCGCTCCTGGATTGCTTCGCTTCGCTCGCAATGACGGTACGGAGCATTTCGTTCAGAATGACAAAAACCCCTCGCAATGACGGTACGGAGCAATTCGCTTAAATTTGGGAATTACTTGACTGAAAAAGCGTTAAATGATACAATAATTATATGGCACAGTTAGACAAGGAAAAAATAACAAAACTCAAAAAGGGCGAGCTTGCGGGAACTGTTGCAACGGCATTCTGCGCGGCGGTCGTGGCTCTCTTTATCGTGTGCTACACGGTCGCAAAAACTCAGGGAATTTACCCGCTTGAGCTTGCAAGCCTTATTGCCGCGCCCGCACTTATTGCAATCGGGGCGGCGGTTGCGGCGGTCTGCAATATTAAATTCGGCGGCGCGATTGAAAAAGAGGTTAATTCATACGTCCGCGAGGTCTGCATTGAAAACGCGCCCCTTCTGCACCCCGAGCGCAATTCCCTTTCCTTTTATATAACGGTTGAAGAAAATGCGGTCGTGCTGCAGGTGAACGGCTATAAGGATAAAATCATTTTCGATTTTTCAAGCTTCGGCAATTTTACGGCTATGAGAAAAATTTCGGCTTTGACCGCGATTGAAAACCGCCTTTCGGCAACCTTTTGCAGGCTTTGGGAGCGCGGCGCGAAATATGCCGAGGTGTGCTTTGCCGAGCGCGAAGGCACACGCCGCAAGTCGGGCAAGGTTACATTTATTATCAAAGACGGCAACCCCGACACGAAGACTTATAAAAATTATCTGAAAAATAAATAATTTCGGGCGGGCGCGGCATACTAAGGGTATGAGCAAGCACAGATCCAAAAAAATGATTGAAGATATTTTTGAAAACACCGCCAGCGCGAACGAGTGCACCGGGCTGTATCAGAAAGTATCGCTCGATAAAAAAGAAATTGCAAAATTCCACAAGCAGTACACCGAGGACGAAAAATCCGGGGATTAAAAAAACGGCTTTACGCAAAGTAAAGCCGTTTTTTATTTCTGTTAATTTTGTGAAGACAACTGCTTTAATTTGTCTTTCAAAATTACGTACCCCTCTTCGGGGTCGTCGGTGTTTATTACCGCCTTTTCCATCGGGCAGGTGTCAGTCCCCTCGCGGTTGATTATTCTTTCGGTAAGCGCTCCGTATTCGTAATTAATTCCGTAAAGCTGTAAAATCCTTTTGCCGTGCTCGGAAAGGGTTCCGGCAAAAACGCTTTTTATTCCGCACCTGACGAAAAGAAGCGCCGCCGCCTTGCCAACCACCACGTCCGCGACAGAATAGCCCGCCAGCTCTTTGCCGCTTGCGATAAAGTTCATCATCGGCGCAATGCCCCTCTTTTCGCTGTAAAGGCATTCGCCGTCCCTGCAAAGGCAAATCGTGTGCCCCGAAAGATTGTTTTTTGCAATTTGTAAATCAGTCATTTTTTCAACTCTTTTCAAATTCCTTTGCAACGTCTATAAGTAAATTGCGTATAGACAGATGCTGCGGGCACGCCGCCTCGCACTTGCCACACTTTATGCACTCGGAAGCTTTGCCGCCCGCCTTTGTATGTACCTCGTTGTAGTAATAGTCGGCGTTCCAGTCGTGGTATATATTTTTGGTGTTAAGGCAGGCAAATAAATCGGGAATGGAAATTCTTTTCGGGCAGCCGTCAATACAGTAACGGCAGGCGGTGCAGGGAATTAAATTCATTGCCTTGAACACGCCGCACACGCTTTGAACGGCCTGCATTTCTTTTTCGTTGAGCGGTTTAAAGTTTTTCATATACGAAAGGTTATCGCTCATCTGCGCCAAATCGCTCATTCCCGATAAAACCATAAACACGCCCTTGCAGCCCGCAGCAAAGCGTATCGCATAGCTTGCGGGGCTTGCGCCACCGAGCTCCTCGAAATACTTTTTCGCACCGTCGGGAAGATTGACGAGGTTTCCGCCCTTTACGGGCTCCATAACGATTACGGGTTTTTTATGCTTGTTGCAAACCTCTAAACACTTTTTGGACTGAACCGCGGGGTCGTCGTAGTCAACGTAATTGAGCTGAATCTGCACGACCTCTATCTGCGGATATTCGGTCAGGATTTCGTCCAGCACGTCCGCGGTATCGTGGAATGAAATTCCGAAGTGCTTGATTTTGCCCTCCGCCTTAAACTCGAGCGCCTGCTCGTAAGCGCGGCACTTTTTGAAGTGGGCGAAAATTTCTTTGCTCTGCGCGTGCATTAAATAGAAATCGAAGTAGTCCACGCCGCAGATTTTAAGCTGACTTTCGAAGAAGGGACGGACGTCCGCTTCGCTGTTAAAATAAGGCTGCGTCAGCTTATTCGTGAGTATAAAATTGTCGCGGGGATAGCGCGCCACGAGGCAGTCCCTCAGCGCGGTTTCGCTTTTGCCCTGCAAATATCCGTGCGCCGTATCGAAATAGTTGAAGCCGTTTTCAATAAACGCGTCAATCATTTTATTGAACTCGGCGTAGTCGACCTCTTCGCCATTCATAGGCAGGCGCATACAGCCGAACCCGAAATTTTTGCGTACTTCATTAAACATAGCGGTTTCTCCTTTTTTGTCATTATTATTTTGCCGCTTCTTCCACACAGCGGAGCGCGTTCAGCGAGCGGGGAATCAAAGTTTCATCCAACAATCTACAAGATTACATATCGCTTGAAAATCTTCATTTTGCCGATAGATTGCACCTAAAACCGCTTCAACCGTGGTGGCAATATACTTTGTGTTTTTGTTTTCAAAAGTCTTATAACATTTTGGTATATTGTCATCACTTCTATCAAAGTTCATATACTCCAAAAGGCGATAATGTTTCGCCACGGTTTCAATTAAAAACGTATCTGTTTCGTATTTTTCCTTTTTTTTGGATAGCTGTTCACAATTATCCAATAAAAGAGAGCATAGCGCGAACTTCAATAAAGCATCACCGTAAGTTGCCAACTCATAGTTATGCTGTGTAGGTTTTAGTTCTTCGTGGTGTTCCCTTTTGTAAACTTCGCCGTACGACCTGCAAGTCAACGCACGGCATTCCGGATTGCACTTATTATTTGATATGTATTCTTCAAAAATATCCATCGTTCTCTTTCGCTACACTCGCCGAAAATATCGACCTATTCCTTTTCACTATACGCCTTTATTTTTTGGTCAAATTTATTTTAAAACCCTTCTTTTTGTACTTTCGATAGCACGACCAGCGTCTCGACGTGTTTGGTTTGGGGAAACATATCGTATGGGGTTATGCTTTCGATTTCATAAACTCCGTCGGGGGAAGGGGATTTTATAAGTTCGCCGCCCTTCTCTTCGAGCGTGCCGCAAAGAACACCCAAATCCCTTGCGAGGGTTGCGGGGTTGCAAGAAATTAAAATAACTTTCTCCGCGCCGCTGTTCTTTATCGCGTATACCACGCTGCGCTCCATACCCTTTCGCGGCGGGTCGCAGACGATAACTCTCTTTTCGCCCGCGGTTTCCGATATAACCTTTTCAATCTGCTCCTCAACCTTGCCGCAGATGTTGGTCATTTTTCCGTCAAGACCGTTTTCTTTTTTCAGCTCGTCCGCACAGCGCGAAGCCTCGGGCACAATCTCGATGCCGTACGCCTTTTTGCACTTTTTGGCGAGCATTGCGGTGAGCATACCGCCGCCGCTGTACAAATCTATCGCAACCGAGTTTTCGCCCGCCTCTTCGAGAACCTTCGCGTATAACTTTGCGCGCACGCCGTCGTTGACCTGCAAAAAAGTGTTCGCGCCGGCGGTGTATTTTATTCCGCCCTCCTCGGCTTTGAAAAATCCGCTTCCCTTAACGACTCGCCAAACCTTCCCGAAGATTGCGTTGCCGCTTCCGTCGTTAATATTAATAAGAAAAGTAAACTCGTCAAAATCCCTTTCAAGACTTTTGATAAGCGGCCGGGCGTCAACCTGTTTTTCTGCGACCAGCGCGAAGATGAACTTGCCCTGAATTTCGCGCACGACCAAGTGGCGCAAAAGCTTTTTATCTTCGGACGATTTCACAAAGCCGTTTGCCGCCGCGATTACTCTTTCCGCCCACGGCTTCTGGATTGCGCAGTTTTCGGTCGGCACGATTCTGTGGCTGTGCCGTGCGTAAAGTCCCGCGCCCTCCTCGCCTATCGGAAGTGAAATTTTGTTTCTGTATCCGTACTGCTCGGCGCAGGGCACCGCCTTTTCAACTTCCGCGGAAATACCACCGATTTTAAGAAGACAGTTTTTTATAAGCCCGCGTTTGAAATCGAGCTGCGCCGCATAGCTTGCGTGCTGCAAGTCGCACCCGCCGCACTTGCCGAAAACTGGGCAGGGCGGATTTACCCTCTCGGGCGAGGGCTTTAAAACCTCAATAAGTTTTCCGTACGCGATATTGCCCTTGACCTTTAAAACCTTAAATTTTACCTCTTCCCCGACAAGACAAAAAGGCACGAACACCGCCGCGCCTTCACAATAGATTATTCCCTCGCCGTCCGAGCCGAGCCCCTGAACGGTGCCCGTGTATTCTTCGTTTTTAATCATTTGCGTATCCTGTAAACGAGTTTATTTACGCCGATTTGAATTTTGAAAATAAGATAGTCGTATAAAAGAAACAGCGCCGTGCCGACCGTGAAAATAATCACGTACAGCCTCCAGCCGTCTATTACCGCCTGCACCTGTTCGGGAAGAACTATTCCGCCCAGAACGTAGATTAAGAAGTACCCCGCTATCAGCGTGCAGTCGAACCACACCGCCTTGATTGCAAACGCCAGCCAACGGTTAATATTAAAGCGAATTTGCAGACAGTTCACAAGCGGATGCAGTCCGAAGAACATTGCAAAGGGCACGAGGTCCCAAAAATTTCGCGCCGCGCCCAGCACTACGGCTAAAATAACCGTGGCAAGATAGGCTAAAAAGTCGCCCCAGAAAAACTGCTTTGAAAGTGGAACCATCAGCGCGACCACCGCGATTACGTAGCCCGTCCCCACGAGCCAGCCGCTCAAAAGTCCCAGTGCCAGAGCGCCCGCCGCGACCGCGCAGGATATGGCGGAGAGGGCGATTTCAAAGGTGCGTGAATTGTTGCGCTTGCCCATTACTTTAACGGCAGCAGCCGTTGCACAGGCAGTTAATGCACATATTCAGATAGCAGCACTGTATGCACGACGAGCAGAAATTTCCGCCCATCTGGTCCTCGGGTCCCGCCTCTATATTCTGCCCCTCGTACACCGTACGGTTGCCGTCGTTTGCGGCGGCACCGCTGCGGTTTGCGTCGTAGTTCAGTTTGTCTACGAGCTTTTTATAAGAATCCTTGTACTTCTCGTTTTCGGGCTCTAACTGCAAAGCGATTTCAAGCTGTTTCTTGCTCTCGTTCATCCAGTTTTTGCGGTAGAAAATTACGCTCTGCAAATAGTGCCACTGCGCGCCGCGCTCGTTGAAAGCGTCCAGCTCGCGCTGGGCTCCGTCAAGGTCGCCGCTCTTTATAATTTCTTCAACTTTATTATACGCGCCGTCCGCGTCGAATTCCGAGGCGGTTTCGCTCAGCTCGTTCAAAAGCTCGTTATATGCAACCTCGATTTTAGTCAGCATTTTGGCGGCGTTGTTTCCCTTTTCGCCGTCCATAAATCTTTCTTCAAGATACTTTTCGCGCAAAGCTTCGTAAGAGGATTTAATTTCTTCCTTAGTTGCGCCCTCGGAAAGTCCAAGAATTTCAAGATTTTGTTTGTTCATTTATACACCCTTTTTTGCCGCATCCGCCGCTTAAAAGACTGCGTGTCTTAAGCGGTATGCCGCGAAGAATTATATTGTCGGTTAAGTCGTGATTGTATCTGAATTTAATATTTGCAAGCCGCACGCGCATATCCGCGAAAAGCGAGTCGAAAAGAAAGGTAATTTCTTCCGCGTTGGATTTTAAGGCTTCCGCCTTGCAGCTTTTTTTAAAGGCGTTGTACAAAACGTTGTACCTGCCCTTTTTAACGTCCTTGTCGTAATCGTCCAGCCCGTCCGCGAGATACACCCACTTGCCCAAGTCGTAAAACAGCCATTCGGTGTCTTCGGTCGAGTATTCGCCGAGCGCGTAGCGCGAAAGCTTTTTCATCATCTGCGCGGTGGGCTCGCACGCCTCGTCGATAACCGCACAGCCCGCCTTTTCAAGCTCGGCCTGCTTTTCGAGCTGGGACTTTATAATTTCAACCGCTTCGGGGTGGCGGCGCTTCGCGCGCCTGAAACCCGCTTTGAAGTAGTGTCTGAAAATGCCTTTTTTATCGCCGTCCGCCTTGTCGTCGCACAGCTTATAGTACGCGAGCGCGGTGTTGATACAGCCGAGCATAACGGTGGTTTCGTCCACGGCGGCAATCGGTCTGCGCCTGAAAATATGCAGCACGCAGTGCGATTTTTTTACGGTTACGTCCTCGTGTTTAATATTATGAATCAGCGCCGACATAAATGCCATATCATAGGTCAGAGCCGAACGCGCCCTCTGCCCGCAGCCCGCGCCTATGCTTTTGCAAAGTCCGCAGTACAGCGCTTTGTAAAGGGTTTCGTCCTTGATAAAAAGATAGGGTCTGTCGGGGGTTACGTAACCGAACATTATATTTGATAAAATCCTATTTTTTTGTACACCTTTGAAAGGGTTTTGTTTGCGGTATAAGCCGCGCGTTCCGCGCCCTCTTTTAAAACTTTGTCAAGGTAAGCCTTGTCCGCAAGCAGCTTAGCCTGTTCGGACTGAATGGGCGCAAGCTTGTCCGCGACCACCTCGCCGACGGCGAGCTTGAATTCGCCGTAGCCCAGACCCGCAAACTGCTTTTCGGCTTCCGCAATCGTTTTATCGGTAAACACCGAATATATCGAAAGAAGATTGCTTACGCCGGGCTTGTTTTCGGGGTCGTATTTAATAGTCGCGTCGCTGTCGGTTACGGCGCGTTTGAATTTGCGCATAACCGTGTCCTTGTCGTCGGATAAAAATACCGAGCCGTTCACGTTTTCCGCTGACTTAGACATCTTTTTATCGGGGTTTAAAAGGTCGCGGATACTTGCCGCAATTTTAAGATAAACTCCCTCGGGAACGGTGAAGGTCGGGGTGTAAGCGTTGTTGAAACGCTGCGCTATATCGCGGGCGATTTCAAGGTGCTGGGTCTGGTCCTTGCCGATAGGCACGACCGAAGCCTGATACAGAAGAATATCCGCCGCCATCAGCACGGGGTAGTCCATTAAACCCATATTTATATTATCGGCGTGTTTCGCGCTCTTATCCTTGAACTGGGTCATTCTTTCCATTTCGCCGACGTAGGTGAAAGTGTTTAAAACCCAGCAAAGCTCGGCGTGCGCGGGCACGTGCGACTGAAGATACAGCGTGCATTTTTCGGGGTCTACTCCGCAGGCGATATACAGCGCGAGAAGGGACAGTGTGCGCTGTCTTAATTCCGCGGGGTTCTGCCTGACGGTTATCGAGTGCATATTCGCAATAGCGTAAAAGCAGTTATAGTCGTCCTGAAGCGCAACCCAGTTTTTGATTGCGCCGAGGTAGTTGCCTATGGTTAAATTATTTGTGGGCTGCACCGCCGAGTACAGCGTATTTTTACTTTCTTCCATATTTTTCTAATTTACTCCGTGTAAATCATAGCATAAAGATAAATAAATTGCAAGCGTTCCGCCCGACCGCGCGTTTATTTCGTTTACGCATAACTTCCCGTTCACATAAAACACATAAACCCGCTTATGTCATCCCGCCCGAGTGTAGCGACGGTTTGCGCACCTTAGTTTTAAAAATTATTTACTATGGCGCAAAGCGTTAGCCGAGGGATCCCCTTTTAATTCCTTATCGTCATTGCGAACGAAGTGAAGCAATCCAGAAACGAAGCACTTAAAAAGAGCGTATGCCTGGATTGCCGCGGTCGTTTCACTCCCTCGCAATGACGTGGTGTGCACAAAGCAAAAGCGGCGGCGCTGAATTTCCACATTCGCACTTCCTTTTTTTATTGCGCCGCCGCCCGCCCTGAAAATAAACCGCCCGCGGAATATCCGCGGGCGGTTATTTCTCTTCAATTGCCTGCCGCAAAATCAGATGACGTGGTTTTTAATTACCGTCAAAGCTGTCGTAAAAACCGTCAACGTCGAATTGCTCTTCACGCCGTATAGGTTTGTTCTTGGTGGTGTCAACCGTGGTCGTGGTAGTAATCACCGCGTCGGAAGGGTACTTCGCCGCGTGCGCAGTTTCGGTCTTTTGAGGCAGTTCGGGAACGGACTGCGTTGCCGCAAGTTCGCCGTTCGCCATATTTCTGAGTGTTGCCGCAACAAGCGCACCCATCATATCCATTGAGTTAGGCTGATTATATGCGGGTTGTGCGGGTTGGCTGTAATCGGGTATGCGGTTGTAGTTGTGTCCGTTGATATGCTCGCGCATTGCGGCAAGGTCTACGCTGTGGCGCGAATCTCTGTCTACGTGTGATTCCGCACGCATTGCCGCAAGCTCTATACGCTGCTCGGCGTCGTACCTTGCGCGCTGTTCCGCCTGCATTGCGTTAAGCTGTGCTTCCATTCTCGCCATTGCCAAATCGTTACTGCCGTACTGCGGCATCATAGGTTGCTGATACTGCGGGTATTGAGGATACTGCGGCATCATAGGCTGCTGATACTGCATAGGTTGAGGCATTGCCTGTTGTAAATTCTGTGAATTCTGCATTGCCTGCAGCTGCGCCTGCGTTGCCTTGTTGTCCGCGCGCAGTTCCGCCATCTGTCGGGTCATTTCGCGTAACAGTTCGTTGTTGGTATTATCCACAGGCTGAGGCGGTATCTGTTGCTGTTGGGGCTGTTGAGCCATAGCCATACTTGCCATACCTGCGCCTGCAAGTCCCGCCTGTGCCTGCGCTTGTGCGCGTATCCTTTCAAGCTCGGCTTCCTGCTTCGCCCTTGCCATTTCGCGCTCGGCTTCGAGCTTTTCGCGCTGTAATCTGCGCTCCTCTTCGAGGCGCTCGCGCTGCAAACGGCGTTCCTCTTCGAGGCGCTGCTTTTCTTCCAGCTTGCGCTGTCTTTCCTCTTCTTTGCGGGCTTTGATTTCCTCTTTTTCTTCTTTGGTCTTGCGGCGTTTGCACGCTACTACGATAATTATTATCAGCAGTATCAGCGCGGCAAGTCCTATTAAGAACCAAGCCCAAACGGGCAGACCGAGTGCGGTTCCCGTAAAGAACGCAACGATTCTCTCCCAGAGCGTAGGCGCCGGCTGATTGATTTCAACGTCAAACTCGCCGTTGAATTTTTCAAATTTGGGGATTTCGTTTTCTTTCGCAGTATAAACTACTCCGATTTTTGCCGTGCCCGCTTTGGATATATCTCCGTCCAGCTCGTAATCGGTGGTGGCAACCTTCGAGCCGTCGGCGTAAATCTTTCTTACCGTCAGCTTTGCTTTTAAATCCTCTTTCTTGCTCGTAGTGTAAAATTTGGTTTCGCCCGGCTCGAAAACTACTTCTATGCCGGTAATTTCCAGTGCCTCTACTTCAATCGAAATTTTACCCTCTACGGACTTGTAGTTATCTTCGTCGTCGGGAGTAAATACCCAGACATAATTTTTCGTGCCCGCGGTGATTGATTGACCCTCTTTCCAGCTGTAGCTGCCGGGGGTGTCGTTTTCGCCCGGTTCTAAAACTATGTCGTCAAGAGTTTTGTTCGTATACCACGGACCCTCGCCTATTTTCGGGTCGGTTTTGGGTTTGGCTTTTTCTATCGTTAAAGTAAGCTTTTGGTTATCCGTGCCGCCGCCCTTCCACTCAAAACCTTTGTTTATTGCATCCTGCGTAAGCGAAAATATTACGGTGTAAGTTCCCGCTTTGGTTGCGGCAATGCTGCCGCCGCCCTGCAAAGTGTCTGTCAGAGTAAAATCGCTTGCGTCAACTGCGTTGCCGTCGCCGCCTACAACCGTTACTTCAACGTTGTTATACAGCACCGAATCGGCGTACGTGAAGTTCAGCGTACACCCGCTCTCGCTATACGTCAGTTTCATAGGGTCGGACGTAGCGGGCTTTGCCAGTTTCGGCGGAATAGCTTCTACGCCTTTAAAATTAAGCGAAACGCCGAAACCAGCGGACACGTTCTTTGTGGTAACTTTAAAATCGAAAGTAAAGGTGACAGTCTCGGTTTTGTCTGATGCCGTCGGATTTGTAAAAGTTTGCTCATACTCACCCGAAGCCTTTTGGATACCGTCTATACCTTGAGTACTACCGCTATATGAAAGCATCAGAGCGGAACCGCCGTTTACAGTTAATGAAGCCACGACCCCTCCGGCTTTATTATCAACAAAACTGCCTATACCTCCTGTCGCCTCGAATTTGAATTTAACCGTGTATGACGAATCTGCGGGAATAATAACTTCGATATCAAACGTGCCGCTTGCGCTTGACAAATTCTTTGATATCCCAACATCTTCAAAAGAAATACTATAATCATAAGGTGTTACTTTTGTTATGCTTGGGTCGCAAGTGTAGCCAGGATTTTTTATCCCTAATGTAGAAACGCTGCTGGCGGCGTTGGCGTTTACTTTTTCTGCTTTGGGCAATATTAAACCTATACCGAGGAATACCGCCGCGGCGCAAAGCAAGGCAAGTATTACCGTTAATAAATTCCTGCTTTTAATTTTCATATCTTTCTCCTTACCGTGAGTAAATTTATGCTCGTTTAATTTATTATATGAGTGTATATGCACTCAATTTACTTTATTATATGAGCGTAAACGCGCTTTGTCAAGTGTTTTTGAGTATTTTTATACTATAATTTCCATACTAAAAGGAGAAAATATGCTCAGAATTAAAG
>JAIEAS010000082.1 GCA_029071285.1 Clostridia bacterium | reverse complement strand
GTTCGGCTTTGCAAGTAAAAAATATCATCCCATAAAGGACTTCGACCCCGATAGGTGGAAAAAGCGCAATATAAAACCGTGGTACTACACAACCAATTTGCACATAGGCTCGTTTATGTTGCCCCAGTACGTCGTAGACGTTTTGAAAGAGGCGGAGAAGGAGGATTAATTTATGAAGCTTTTAATTATCGGCTGCGGCGGAGTCGCGCAGGTTGCAATAAAAAAATGCTGTCAGGCAGACGACGTCTTTACGGAAATTATGATAGCAAGCCGCACTGAAAGCAAGTGCAAGGCAGTTGCTGAAGAGATGAAGAGCAAAACCAAGGCAAAGCTTTCAACAGCAACCGTAAACGCGGACAGCGTTGACGAGGTCGTGGCGCTCATTAATTCGTTCAAGCCCGCGGCGGTTCTGAACGTTGCGCTGCCCTATCAGGATTTAACCATTATGGAAGCCTGCTTAAAGTGCAAGGTCCACTATATCGACACGGCTAACTACGAAAACGAAAACACCGACGACCCCGTCTGGCGCATGGCTTACGAAAAGCGCGTAAAGGAAAAGGGCTTCACCGCGTACTTTGATTATTCCTATCAGTGGGACTATCACAAAAAATTTAAGGACGCAGGAATCTGCGCACTTTTGGGCACGGGATTCGACCCCGGCGTTACGCAGGTTTTCTGCGCGTACGCCCAAAAGCATTACTTTGATACGATTGAAACTATCGACATTCTCGACTGCAACGGCGGCGACCACGGTTACGCCTTTGCAACTAATTTCAACCCCGAAATAAATTTAAGGGAAGTTTCCGCAAACGGCTCGTACTGGGAAAACGGCAAATGGATTGAAACCAAACCTTTGGAAATCAAGCGCGAGTACGACTTCAATGGCGTGGGCGAAAAGGACATGTACCTTCTGCACCACGAGGAAATCGAAAGCCTTGCAAAAAATATCAAGGGCGTTAAAAGAATACGCTTTTTTATGACATTCGGACAAAGCTACATTCAGCATATGAACTGTCTGCAAAACGTGGGAATGCTTTCAACCAGCCCCGTCAATTTCGAGGGGAAAGAAATCGTGCCCATTCAGTTTTTAAAAGCGCTTTTGCCCGACCCCGCAACTTTGGGCGCAAGAACCAAGGGCAAGACGAATATAGGCTGTATTTTCACGGGCTACAAGGACGGAAAGAAAAAGAGTATTTACATTTATAATATCTGCGACCATCAGGAGTGCTATAAAGAGGTGGGCTCGCAGGCGATTTCTTACACGACGGGCGTGCCCGCTATGATAGGCGCAATGCTCGTTTCAACGGGCGTGTGGAACAAACCCGGCGTTTACAACTGCGAGGAGTTCGACCCCGACCCTTATATGGACGCGCTCAACAAATACGGACTTCCCTGGGAAGTTGACGAACAGCCTATCCTGGTTGACTGATATGAAATTTACCGACTTGCCGACGCCCGTCTACGTCATAGACGAGGATAAGCTCAAAAAGAATCTTGAAATTTTAAGGGGGGTTGAAAAGCGTTCGGGCTGCAAAATTCTGCTTGCACAAAAGGCTTTTTCCTGCTTTTATTTCTATCAGCTTATTTCTAAGTATTTAAGCGGAACGACGGCAAGCGGACTTTACGAGGCAAAACTGTCCTTCGAGCATTTCGGCAAGGAAAACCACGTTTTCTGCCCCGCCTATACCGACGGCGAGTTTGATGAAATTGCGGGCATTTGCGACCATATAGTTTTCAATTCCTTTTCACAGCTCAAAAAGTTTGCACGCCGTGCCAAAGGTAAAAGCGTTGGACTCAGAATAAATCCCGGGTTTTCCACGCAGGGCGGCGGAATTTACGACCCCTGTGCGCCCTTTTCAAGACTGGGCGTAACCAAGGCGCAGTTTGACGAAAATTGTCTGGACGGTGTGGAGGGATTTCATATCCACACGCTTTGCGAGCAGGGCGCGGAAGATCTGGCTGCAACGGTTGAAAAGTTTGAAAAGGATTTCGGCAAATATTTCAAAAATCTCAAATGGCTGAACCTCGGCGGCGGACATCATATTACAAAAGACGGATATAATACCGCCCTTTTGGAAAAGACGGTGGACCGCCTTTCGCAAAAATACGGCGTGCAGATTTATCTCGAGCCGGGTGAAGCGGTTGCCCTCAATGCGGGCTTCTTGCACACACGCGTACTCGAAATTGTTAAAAACGATATGGATATAGCCCTTCTGGACTGTTCTGCAGAGTGTCATATGCCCGATGTTTTGGAAATGCCGTACCGCCCGCCCCTTGTAGGCGCGGGTCAGCCCGATGAAAAAAAATATACTTACCGCTTATCGTCGCGGACCTGTCTTGCGGGCGACGTCGTCGGCGACTACTCGTTTGACAGCCCTTTAAAAGAGGGCGACGTTCTCACTTTCGGCGATATGGCGATTTACACTATGGTTAAAAACAACACCTTCAACGGAATGCCGCTGCCTACAATCGCTGTCAAGCGCGGCGATAATTACGAAATTATAAAGACATTCGGCTACGCCGATTTCAAAGGAAGGCTGTCGTGACAACGCTAAAATGCAGCGGCTTTATAATGCCAGCGGAGTATGAACAGCACTCGGCAACTATAATGATTTGGTGCGAGCGCGCAGGCAGCTGGACGCACGGCGCAAAGCCCGCCCGCCCCGTATTTGCGGAAATAATCAAGACTATTTCGCAGGGTGAAAAAGTCTACCTTGCCGTATCCGAACGCGGCAGAGCGAGCGCGGAAAAACTGCTTGCCGAACAAATTGAAAACGGCTCGGTCGAGCTGTGGGAAGTTGAAACAGACGACTGCTGGGCGCGCGATATGGCGCCGACCTTCGTAAAGTGCGGCGGCGAAATTTACGGTATCGACTGGCAGTTCAATGCTTGGGGCGGCGAAGTTGACGGCTTGTATCCACATTGGGACAAGGACGATAAATTTGCATCGTATGCCTGTGATAAGCTCGGCGTAAAGTGCTGTTCGGCGCGTCCGTTCGTTCTGGAGGGCGGCTCGGTTCACTCAAACGGCAAGGGCACGGTAATTACTACCGAAGAGTGCCTTTTGAGCGCGGGACGCAACCCCGATTTGACTAAATACGAAATAGAGCAAAAGCTTAAAGAATATCTGGGCGCGGAGCGGGTTGTATGGCTTCCGTACGGAGTTTGCGGCGACGAAACGAACGGGCACGTTGACAACATCTGCGCATTCACGGACGAAAACACCGTGGTTTTAGGCTGGACGGATAAAGACGGCGAGCAGAAAAAACGCTGCGAACAGAATTTGCGGGTACTCGAACGCGCGGGACTGAAAGTAATAAAACTTCCTTTCCCCGAAAAGCCCGTAACTTTTACGCAGTACGATTTGGACGGCTTTACTTACGAAGAGGGCGAGATAGAGCGCAATCTGGACGAACCGCTCGCCGCGTCTTACGTTAATTTTTATATATGTAATTCCGCCGTTCTTTTGCCGGTTTTCGGAGATAAAAACGATCAAACGGCAATAGAGATTTTGCAAAAGGCATTCCCGCATAAAAAAGTCGTTGCCGTCTATGCGCGCGAACTCATTTTGGGCGGCGGAAATATTCACTGCCTTACCCAACAAATACCCAAAGGTGAAAAATGAGAAAAATTAAAATAGCCTGCGTGCAGATGAAGTGCGCAAGCGACAGACAGATAAATATATCAA
>JAIEAS010000081.1 GCA_029071285.1 Clostridia bacterium | reverse complement strand
TTATATCATAATTTCTTTTATCGTAAGCTTTTTAATTCTTAAAGAATACAGATAGACGGTCAACTCGTACGCAACCGCAAACACCGCAAAAGCAATCAGCATTACGATATAATCGAATTTGTATTCTGCCAAATCCGCCACATCTTTAAATACAATTTCTATCATAATTTTCATAAGCCCGTACTGATAGACAGTACCCAAAACAAAACCAATCAAAGCCATCGGGCGATAAATATTTAAAAGCGCGCTGCGGCACTCTTTATCCGAATACCCGAAAATCCGCAGCATAGCAATCGGTTTTGCATTGCCGCTGATCACGGTTGATACCGACAGAAACAACGTAGTAAACGCCAGTACTATGCCTATCAGCATCATAATTACTACCATCATCGTACCGGAAAAATCTCTCAATCCCAACGACATCTGAGTCAACGACGAAAAACAAAAGGCGGAAAAAACTATAAAAAACGCAAGAACTTTTTTGCTTTTTAAGTTACTGAATTTCAGTTCGCGCAAAAATGGTCTGGCAGAATTTTTGGCGGCGGTTAACTTCTTTTCTTTACCAGCGTACGGAGTTTCCCTTATCATCGCAAGCGCGGGCTGGCGTAATCTTATTAAAGCATAAATAATTGCAAACCCGCTGAAAAGCACCGTCGGCAAAATAACGAAATACAAAAGAACGGTAAAATGAAATCTCAGTGTGATATCAGGCAAATATCCGTCGGCATTCTGTGCGGAATAAAACCTGGGCATAATAGCAAATGCCAGACAATAGCCCGCAACGGTTCCGATTAATACGCTTATTCCGAAGACCCAAAAATGCTTTGCAATTTTGCCGTCGGAATATCCCAAAGCTTTGAGTATGCCCAAATGCATTTTGTGGGTATCGACATAGTGCTTAATATAAAATACAAGCATCACCAGCGAAGTTGCGCCAAGGCAGCCGCCCGTAACAGCACACACCACTTTTGACGTTGACAGTTGCGCGTTATAAAAAATTATCGCCTCGTCCGACGTCAGCAATTGCTTTACTTTAATTAAATCAAGTTGGAAATTTAAAAACATCGTGCAGACGAAAACTGCGCAAAAGGCAATAATTATAATGCCTATAAATTTGAACCCGTCTTTAAAACTGATAACCATATCTCACCAATCGATTTCGTAAGCAGTCTTTACGCTATCGTTCACGTAAACTTTTTCAATGCAGCCGCTGTTCATTTTGAAAACCGTATTCGCAGTCTGCGCGATGTTCTGATTGTGGGTTACCATAACCATAGTAAATCCCAGCTGCTTTTGCAGTTTCAAAATATAATCCAAAACGCTGCGTCCCGTTTTTTCATCCAGCGCACCGGTCGGTTCGTCCAAAAAC
>JAIEAS010000080.1 GCA_029071285.1 Clostridia bacterium | reverse complement strand
ATTTACTTTTTGGCGATTTTGTAATAAAATTCAGGTATGCGTAAGATAAACACGTCTTTGATTGAACAAAAAATTTACAAAATGGCATTGAAAGCCGGAGTTAACCTCACTAATTCGTGTAAACAAGCGCTTGTATGCGCACGTGATAATGAGAGTAACCCGACGGCGAAATTTGCGTTGGAAACCATTATAGACAACAGCGAGATTGCGGTTAAGGAAAAAATGCCCGTCTGTCAGGACACGGGTATGGCGGTCGTACTTTTGAAAATCGGGCAGGAAGTTTACCTCGAAGGCATCGATTTACACAAGGCGGTAAACCGCGGAATTAAAATGGCTTATGCGGACGGGTATTTCAGAAAATCGGTCTGCGACCCTGTCACACGCAAAAACACGGGCGACAACACCCCCGCCGTTATTCACACCGAAATCGTTGCAGGCGATAAAATAAGCGTAACCTTTATGCCCAAGGGCTTCGGCAGCGAGAATATGTCAAAGCTGTATATGCTGAAACCCGCGCAAGGATTGAACGGAATAATCGACGCGATTGTGAACACGGTCAAAGACGCGGGTTCGCGCCCTTGCCCTCCCGTTTACGTAGGCGTGGGAATAGGCGGAACTTTCGACAGCTGTGCATTCCTTGCGAAAAAAGCGTTGACGCGCGAAGTCGGCTCGGTCAATCCGCGCGAAGATATTGCGCAAATCGAGCGCGAAGCTTTAAAACTCATAAACGAATTAAATATCGGCTGTCAAGGTTTTCACGGCGACACCACCGCTTTGGGCGTTGCCTGCGAATGGGCGCCCACGCATATTGCGGGACTGCCTGTTGCGGTTAATATCCAGTGCCACTGCGTGCGCTGCGTAAAGGAGATAATATGAAAAATTTAACTCTCCCTTTAAATAAAGAAACGGTTAAAAATCTGCGCGCGGGCGACAGCGTTTATATTTCGGGCACGATACTTACTGCGCGCGACTGCGCGCATAAGCGCATCTGCGAGCTTTTGAACGGTGGAAAAGAGTTGCCCTTTGAACTCAAGGACGCAGTTATCTATTATGCAGGTCCCTGCCCCGCAAAACCCGACAAGGCTTCGGGAAGCTGCGGTCCCACTACTTCAGCAAGAATGGAAAGCTTTGCCCCCGTACTTCTCGATCTGGGACTCGGCGCAATTATCGGAAAAGGCGAAATGAACGACAGCGTGCGCGAAGCTTTGAAGCGAAATAAAAGCGTTTACTTTGCGGCAATCGGCGGCGCGGGCGCGCTGTACGGCAATGCGATTAAAAAGAGCGAGTGCATAGCATTCCCCGAGCTTTTGTCCGAAGCCGTGTACCGCCTCGAAGTGGTTGACTTCCCCGCGGTCGTAGCCTACGACTGCAACGGCAGCAGTATATATTGAAATTTAGTTGACAATAAATTATTAAATTATTATAATTGGTTTAAATTTATAAAGGCAGTGAACGGGACAGACCGCGTCTATCACGCCCTATTCAGAGAGAGAAATCAGAAAACGGCTGAAAGGTTTCTCATAGGGATTGACGGGTTATTCACCCGCGAGCCGACGGGTGAAAAGCAATGAGTAGTCCGCTCCGCACGCCGTGCGTAAACCGGTTGAACAAGACGGCTTTTGCCGTGAAATCAGGTGGTACCGCGATTAATTCGCCCTGTGTTTGCAGGGCGGTTTTTTTATAAAAAATTTTTAAGGTGAATTATGGACGTACAGGAAAAAATCAAACAAATGGAAGCGCAGATTGAGGAATCGGTTCAGGACATAAAATCGAGCAACAGTTTGCAGGAAATTAAAATGCGGTTTTTGGGCAAGAGCGGAGAAATTTCGTCGCTGCTCAAAAATATGCGCGACGTTCCGCC
>JAIEAS010000008.1 GCA_029071285.1 Clostridia bacterium | reverse complement strand
GACCTTGCGGTTGCAAGCCACGTTATTTTCGGAATATCAGCCGGCGTCTTTTTGCTTTTGTTAACTGTCGGCGCGTGTATTATTAATTGCCATTAATAAAAAAACAGACCGCACACAGCGGTCTGTTTTTTTTTACGTGATTAAATTAAATCCGCAAGGGCGGCGGCTTTTTGGCAGCCGTCAGTTTTGTCTATATCGCCTGCATTAAGCACGCCGGGAATCAGCACTTCGCCGACCGACTTCCATTTTAAAAGCGCGGCAGATTTCTCGTAAGGGATACGCACGCCGTCCATAACCGTGATATCGTGTTCTTCGCAGCAGGTTATAAGCGCACACTCTTTGTTTGATATGTCTTTGCCCGCTATACAGAAGGAATACAGTCTGTCAATTACGCCCTTGATTTGCGCGGGGAAGGAGTACCAGTAAACGGGAGTAGTGAACACCACCGCGTCGGCTTCGAGAATATGCGGCGCAATTTTGTTGAAGTCGTCGTCAAAACTACAAGCCTTGCCCGTTTTAAAGCAGGTTTCGCAGGCGTGGCAGCCGCCGACGCCCGTCAAAGCCGCGTCAAAACGCGTTACCGTGTGGCCTTTTTTCTCAGCCGCTTTAATAAAAGCGTCAGTCATAGCAAAGCTGTTGCCGTTCTTTCTGGGGCTTCCCGTAATAACTACAATTTTTTTACCCATTGTATAATCTCCTTATTTTTTAATCGTATTCGAGTTTTGGTTATACGCCTTTGCAACGCATTTCCATTCGCCGTTCATTTTCAGAAGTAAGAGGTAGTCTGTAAAGTCAATTCTGTTGCCCCAGCCCTCTTCGAGTACGCGCACAACCGCAAGTGTTTCTTCCAAAGCGATAACGTCTACGCGCGCCTTAAAGTTTTTGTCGCCGCCGACGGTGTCTACGTTTTTATAGAACTGCTTGATTGAACCGTGTTCGAGTTCGCCGTCCAGATAGCCGAACAAAACCGCCTCGTCTATAAAAAGTTCTTTTGCGTACTTGCTGTCGCCTTCCGCAACGCTTTTGACGAATTTCATCGCCGCTTGCTCAACCGCCTGATACTCTTTTAATTCCGCTCTCATAAAATCTCCTTAAAAAATTTATTATTGACAATACATATTATATGGGGTATAATAATTTTGTCAAGTACGCACATTAAAGTGCGGTACTTACAAAAAGTAGAGTGTAAAAGGCGGTTACGATGGAAAACAAAAGATGTATTGCCTCTGAAAAGCTGTGCGAGACGGGTTTCAGCTATACGCTGTCGCTTATCAGCGGAAAATATAAAATGACTATTTTGTATACCTTAATGGAATTCGGCGTAGTCAGATACAACGAGTTGCAGAGGTACATAAAAGGTATTTCGTACAAGACGCTCAGCCTTTCATTAAAGGAGCTTGAAAGCGACGGGCTTATTATCCGCAAGGAATATCCGCAGATTCCGCCGAAGGTGGAGTACAGCCTTTCCGAACGCGGAAAATCCCTTATGCCCATTCTTGACGGTATGTGCGAGTGGGGCGACAAAAACAGAATATAAAAAAACAGACCGCACACAGCGGTCTGTTTTTTAATTAGTTAAGCTTTAATTCTTATCGAGTACACGTTTTTCATTTGTTCGCGGACGAAGGTATTGTACTTTTTACCCGCCGACTCAAACAGAACGTACACCTTGGCGTTGTTTGTGGTTGCAACCGTGCAAAGCCCTTCTGACATAGAGGGAATGGAATAGTCCGCTTTGAGCATATTTTCGTCGTTGTAGTCGAGGTAGTAAACTTTTAAATCGGTCGAATCGTAGTACTGCAGTTTGTTTCCGCCGAGCGTAAGATATACGCCCTTATATGCAAACGGTTTGCCGAGAAGCTTTTCGTAAGTCGTATCTTTGGACGCCGAAGCCGTAACTTTTGCCTTGTCGTAAACGGTAATGTGCGAGTTTGCAAGCGCGTAGCTTTGCGAAAGAATTATATTGTCCCCCGCAACCGCCATACCCTGAACTTTTTCTGGTATGGAAAAGATTTTATCTATTTTGGGGACTTTGTTGCTCTCGTCCAGATTGCTGTCCGAGAGGACGTTCAAACCGTAATTACTCGTCGTGTTTACGCTGTATTCGTACATAAACGCATTGTTTTTGTAGCCGTTGGGGGTGGTAAGGCGGTGTTCGGGGTCGGTGTCGTAATTGCCCTTGCGGTAAAACTCGCCGACGTAAAGCTTGTCGTAAGAGAGCGAGGAGTACCTCGGGTCGTCGTAGTAAAAGCAGAAATCTGCGTGGCAGTTTGCATCGAATTGTGCCGTAAAGTTTATCGTGGGGTTAATATTTCCGTTTTCGTCTTCTAATCGCAAAGCTTTTTCTATAATTTCAGTTGCGATGTTGCATGCTTTGCCGCTTTTGTCCTTATAGTCGGAAGATTTTGCAACGTAAACGTAGTTTTCCGCCGTAACCCAAACGGTGGTGCCGTTGCTGTTTGCGGCAATTCCGCCGCAGTGTCCCGTGTAGTCGGTGCCGTCGGTATTTTTCATCGTAACGTAGCCGATATAACCGGTGTCTCCGCCCGTTACGTAAATGCGCGAGGGCGAGCCGTCAACCATATACGCGGATATAAAAAAATACTGCTGTTTGGTGGAAAGGGTGTTTCCGTCGCCGTCTTTGAGCGTGTACGAAAGCTCGCAGTTGCCCATACCC
>JAIEAS010000079.1 GCA_029071285.1 Clostridia bacterium | reverse complement strand
ATCCCGAAAGCCTCGTAAAACGGGCTTTCAGTGATATTTTCTTACATATTTATGATAATATATGCCAAAAAAAATGTCAATAGTATGAGTCCAAAAATGTGTACTTTAATGGAATTTCCAAAAAGGCAAAAAAGTGAACGCCCTTGGCGTGATACAGCCTTCCTTGGGTCCTGCATAGCGTATTTGCACATTACCTTATTTATTTTCTGACTAACTATAAGATATTGCTACTGTGCCCGCCGACATGGAAACAAGGAAGCCTGTATCACGCTTCGGTGTAATATAAAATTTAAAAAATAAGGAGAAAATGATGAGCAAGAACAAATTTATCAAGAAGCTTCTTCTTGGCGGCATCTGCGCGTTGACAGCAACCACAATGATCGGCGCAACCGCATGTAAGGACAAAACCCCCGAGGGTGAGGGCGGACATACGCACAAATGGGCAACCGAGTGGACCAACAACGACCCCGACGGCCATTACTATGCGTGCCTCGCTACGGGTCACACCGGCGATCAAAAGGATTTCGGAAAGCACGATATTAAGGACGGCGAATGCACCGTCTGCCACTACAAGAAAACAGACAATCCTAATCCCGGCCCCGGACCTGATGAAGAAGATCCCAACGTAGTCTACGCAACCCAAAAATATACAGTTAACGTAAGCGATTTGTCATCACTGGAAGACGGCGACGCCGTTGGTACAGGCACGGGTATTACCGCGGTAGGTAAGTCGACTGTTGACGGCAACTCCAAAACCGTTTTGTATAACGGCACGGAAATTTCGGTCACCAATCGTCTTAAATTAGGCGGAGCGGCTACGGCGACTTCAAACGCGCTTAAATTTGAAATTGCAAACGACAACTCCGTAATAGTAATCCACGCATACAGCGGCAGCAGTACCAGCGAAGACGGTTCTCATATCCGTTCGTTAGCAATCAAGGACGAAAACTTTGAAGAAATAGACGGTCAGCCCGAGCAGTGTATCGGCGACGGTAACTCTATGGGTACCGCAATATTCGAAGTTAATAAAGGTACTTATTACGTAGGTTCAACCAACAAAGGTATTAATATTTATCATATTGCAATCTGGGAAGGCGGCAAACTTAAAGAAACCACCGTTGAAACCAAAGAAGCAAAAGACCCGACTTGCGAAGAAAAAGGCAATATCGCATACACCAAGACTAACTTCGGCAGATATAAGGATGATAAAAATCAAATAGTTTTTGAATATCAGCTTTATTCGGATGAGCTCGGTCACGCGTGGGAGATAGCCGCAGACTACGTAAATGAAAACGGCAAATTAAAGGAAGAGTATATACCCACCGCAACGGAGTCCAAAGATATCAAACTTCACTGCACAAAGCTTTCGCACGCGGACGCTGACGAAAATCTTCCCGTTCTTTCCGATACAAGATATACCCGCTTAACACACGATGACGCACCCGAAATGGTTGACGAGGGTAAGTGCAACTATGCATTCAAAACCGATGCGGGATACACGGTTAATTTCACTACCGTTGCTGTCGGACAGCAGGAGTATAATGAAAACGTTCTGCATTCGAATTTCCTGAACGGTACCGTTGCTTACGGCAAAGACGGTCTGACCGGAACAGGCGGTATAAAAATTTACGGTACTACCAACGTTAGCGGTAAAACGGCGTGGGATGCAAACTATGATGTTACCGCATCCAACAATACGTTGACCGTAAAGGATACCGGTTCTGCGGATAACAGCAAAAAGTCAGCGTTTGCATACATTCTTTTCGACACAGCCAAAACAACCGGACTTTATAAAGTTACGGGTACTATAAACGTAAACGTAGAATCGGGCAACTGGTGTCCTTTACAGCTTATCAGTAACGATTCAACGAACGCCAGCGATACGTTTGCTACGCTGAGAACGACTAAAAACAAGTATTTATATTTGAACAATTCTACGGAAAACGACGATAACGCTTCTGTAGACGCGAGCTCGTTTATCTTTGCAAAGGATACCGATTTAAGTTTCGAGCTTACCGTAGACCTCACCAACAAGAAAGTAAGTCTTACCGTTAAAAACGGCAAAACCGGCGCCGACGCAAAAGAGTATAAAGGTACCGTAAGCGTTGAGACTGAAAGCTGGCTTGGCTTCAAGCTTCAGACCGCAGACTCGGCAGACAGAACGGTAATCCTGAAAAATCTCGTTATTTCCGAACTTACACCTAAAAACTCCTGATAGTTAATAAAACTTAAAACAGCCGCCCGCGGATATTCCGCGGGCGGCTTAATTTTTAAACAATGATTTGAAATATATAAAGATTTCTCGGCTGCGCTCGAAATGACAATGGGGAGCGAAATGACGAAGCAGCTAAGGCTTGTTAGCAGCCCGAGCAGTTTTTGCAGTTGCCGCTGCATTTTTTTACTGGCTTGCCCGTGGCGGAAAAAATTTCTCCGCACCACAGCCTTTTTGCGGGCTTGCCGCAGTCGGGGCATAAAACGGTATCGTCGTGCTTTTTTACAAGCTCGTCAAAATTCTTTTTGCAGCTTTCGCAACGGTATTGAAGTACAGGCATTTACTTTTCCTTTTTGTCGCGTTTTTTCTTTTTCCTCGTCCGTATTCCCTTTTTGAAGGGGTTGCCCTTTATCATAAACACCGCAATCGCCGCGGTCAGAAGCACCGTTCCCACGACCACGAGCCAGAACCAGCCCGTCTGCAGAAAGGATACTCCGCTCTCGCCGGGGACGGGCATATTCATTCCCCAGAACCCCGCAATCATAGTGGGTATGGCAAGAAGAATAGTAACTATCGTCAGCTTGCTCATAGTGTTGTTCGCGTTGTTCGAAATTACCGAGCCGTAAGCGTCCATAGTTACGCTCAGAATATTTTTGTAGATATTACAGGTTTCAATCGCCTGCTTGCTTTCGATAATGACGTCCTCGTACAAATCGGTCAGCTCGTCGCGGGTGCGCACGCCTTCGACCTTGTCGAACTTTTCGTGCACGCGCTCGTTCGAGTTCAAAGAAGTTGAAAAGTAGACGAGCGAGTTCTGCAAATCCAGAAGCTGAATAATTTCACTGTTGCGCATAGTCTTTTCAATCTCGCTCTGAATGCGGCGGGTCTTTCTGTCAATCTGTTTCAGACAGTACAAAAACCTCTTTGCGTTGCCGAGCATAAAGGAGAGGATAAAGTGCACGGGCTTTTGCGTGCTTACTTTTTCTCTTCCGAGTATAAAGTTTTTGAGCACGGTGTTGCCCTTTAAGCATACCGTGATTATGCACAAATCGTTGTAGATTACCGCGAGGGGCAGGGTGTCGTAGCTGTCGCCGCCGTCGTCGCTTTCCTCGATAATCGGGCAGTCCACGACGAACATACTGCATCCGTCGTCAAACTCGGTACGCGCGCGCTCCTCTTCATCGAGGGCGGCTTTTATCATATCCTCGGGCACGCCCGTAAGGCGCGAAACCTCTTCGCACTCGTCGTCGTCGGGATTGACCATATCAATCCAGCAGCGGGGATTAAAGTCGGGGCACTGTTCCAAAACCGCGCCGTTAGTCTTAAAGTACTTTACCATAACGCTCTTCCTCATTATTTTGAATAAAAAATGCACGGAAAATTCCGTGCATTGCTTATAAGGTTGCGTTCGGCTTTTGTACGGAAGTTTAAGGCATATTATTGATTTTTAAAATACAACTACTTGGGTCCATAAACGTATTATAACACTATTATATTTTATTTGGCAAGCGATTTGTTAAATAACTATTTTGCCCTCGATAAAGGAATTGAAGAAGCCCTCTAAGTCGGTGCCGCCCGAGATGAAGCAGCCGAACAAATCGTCCTGCGAGGCAATTTTGTTGCAGTTGTTGCCGAAATACTTTTTAAGTCCCGCAACGAATTTTTCGTCGCCGATAGACTGGCGGAGGGTTTCGAACATAATCATACCCTTGTTATAGGCGATATTCGCGTACTCGTAATCGCTTTCGAAGTCCTTTAAGTTGCGGGTCATACCCGTGTTCACTTCGCCGAAAATCTGGTTGTAAACCGAGTAGTACGCTCTGTACGCCTTGGTTGCCGAACCGACGAGTCCGACGCGCGTGAAGTTGTAGTCGGGGTGGCTTTCGAAGAACATTACGCTGCTGTATTCGGCAAGCCCTTCGTCCTGCCACGCGCAGTTTAATTGGTCGCTGCCGACCATTGCGTACCACCACTGGTGGGCGTTTTCGTGAACGATTGTATAGTTGTTTGCGTCGCGGTCAAGCTCGTCGCTTATCATAGTAAGCGCGGGATATTCCATACCGCCGTAGCAGAAGCCCGTCTGCACTACCGCGAGGGTGGGATATTCGTAGCCGCCGAAGGTATCCGAAAAATACTCCAAGCTTTCGCACGCAACGGCGAGCGACGCCTGGGGATTTTCGTCCTTGTAGTAGTAATAGCTCACGTCCACGCCGTTTACGTTGCCCGTTTCAACCTGAAATTTATCGGACAGAACGAGCGCGAAGTCGCGTGCGCATTTAAGGGAATAACTGCACTTTTTGGCGTCGGCTGTTTCGGTCTCGCTAACGAGTTTTCCGCTCGAAGCCGCAGTATAGCCGAGGGGCATAGTAATGGTTACGTTATAATCGGCGCATTCCGAGAGGAAGGGGTCGCCGCAGGAATAGTAATCGCACTCCGCAAAGCCGTCCGTGGTGTACGCGCAGAGAACGGGATAGAAGTTGCCGAGGTTTACGGTGTTTTTGGTAACGCCCGTGCGGTGGTTGACCTTGGCAAGGTTCAGGGTATAGTTTATCTTGACGCTTGCGGTCTGCTCGGGATATACGGGGGTTACGAGGGTAACGCTTAAAATATTTTCGTCCCCGCCGCCGATTTTCCACGCCGAGCAGTTTTCAACGCTTTCAACGGTCATTCCGCCGTAGTTCTTGCCCGAGTAGTAGGCTTTTGCGGAATACGCGTCGGAAACGGGCGAGTGAGCGGCGTTCTGTCTGAACGCGTTGCCGAAGAGATTGAATTTCAGCTCGCTTATTTCGTTATCGGTGGAATTGTAGTAGGTGAAGTCAACCGCGCCCGTGAGGGTCTGGCTTTCGCCGTCGTAGGTGGCGACAATATCGTACGCGCTTAAATCACAGGACTTTTTCGCGCAGGCGGAAAATGTCACGGCGGTCAATGCGGCGCATACGATAAGTAAAAGGGAGATAAATTTTTTCACTAAACACCTCGTTTTTTGTTTAACTAATCAGTGTATTGTATGCCCGTCCATTCGGGAATAAAACAATTTTTAACACATTTTTCGTCAAAACAATAAAATGTAGAGTATGATATTATGCGTCGCCGCGGATACCGCCGTAAAAGATGTTAAGAATTTGCCCGAATGCGATATTGCCCTGTTCGGGTTCGGAGGCTTGGGCGAAGTCAGCTACGAAAACGAGCTTAAGGGCGTAACCGATAAGTTCGAGGACGCAGCCCGCCTTTCCAAAATCGCGGGGTGCGGAGTTCTCAGCGGCTGCAAGACGGTCAGCCGCGGCGTTTTAAGGAAGTCGGTCGCCGCCGCGGACAGAGGGAAGCTTTTGGGCATTTCGGATATGAACCATATAATCGACTGCGAGGACTACAAGAGCGGTGCGGGGCTGGGGTTCTACACGGTAGGCGGCTGCAAGGTGGGGCTGTGCATTGAAAACGATTTGTACTTCCCCGACGGAATAAAAGCCCTGTCGATGTGCGGCTGCAACCTCATAGTTGCGGTTATGGAAGAGCTGAAGGACAATATCCCGCCCCTTCTGATACGCTCGTATTCATATCTGTACGGCGTGCCTATAATAATGTGCGCGGGCAGGGTTGCGTTCTTTACCGAAACCAACGGCGAGATTGCCTCGTCGTCCCGCCCTTTAACTTTGTTCGAGGTTACGCCCAAAAACCGTTACAGGGTTATCACCACGAGGGTGAAGGGGCTGAACGGCGATATGCGGGCGGACTACTGATTTTTGCGGCGTGTTTATTAAATGCGCCGCTTTTGCTTGTAATTTTTAAAATATCTTGGTATAATACTTCCGTATAATAAACAGTTAAGGGGACTTACTTATGTTAAGTATGACCGGCTACGGCAGGGGAGAGTACAAAAAGGACGGAGTGGAGCTTTGCGCGGAGATTAAAACGGTGAACAACCGCTATCTCGATATAAACGTAAAAGCGCCCAAAATCTTCGCCGCGTACGAGGACGCCGTAAGAAATATCGTGCGCGAAAAGCTTACCCGCGGACACGCCGATATTTACGTTTCCCTAAACGACAAGCGAGAAAAGACGCGCGAGCTGTATCTTGACGAGGGCACCGCAAAAGCTTACGCGGACGCGGCGGCGAGAATAAAAAAGCTGTTCCCCCGGGCGGCGGACGCTTTTTCGGTAA
>JAIEAS010000078.1 GCA_029071285.1 Clostridia bacterium | reverse complement strand
CATATAAACTGTCCATATTTTTGCCGTTTAAGTCATAATAGAAGCATCTGCCGTCATAACCGCCAAATGAATTGTAGCGAATCAGATTAAACCCGTAAAAACCTTTGGCAACCTGTATAAGAAGTTTTTCATAGGGCATCTCCCCGCTTTCAAGCTGCTTGCCGAAATCAAACTCAATCCACAAACCGCTTTGCAACGCTTCGAGCGTATAGTCGTTAAGACTTACGCCGTAAGCCGGCATAATATGCGCGCAACTAATCATATCAGACCAGCTTGCAAGCATAGCATTATATTGCTTACTGCCCGCCGCATACGTTGATATTGCGCCTTCGTTATAGATATTAATACTTTCAGCCATTTCAAAGGCTTGGTCAAGATTAACAGAAATACTCATAACAATATTATTAAACCTTTTTTGAAAGATATTCGTCAATAGCTTTAGCTGCGGTTTTGCCCGCCCCCATTGCAAGAATTACGGTTGCCGCACCTGTTACCGCATCGCCGCCGGCAAATACTCCGTCTTTTGTTGTTTTACCGGTATTCTCCTCAACTATTATACCGCCGTGGCTGTTGACTTCAAGTCCTGCGGTGGTATTCTTAATAAGCGGATTAGGACTTGTGCCTATAGCCATAATAACGCAGTCGACGTCAATAACGTATTCACTGTCGGGTATTTCGACGGGACGCCGTCTGCCTCTCTCGTCGGGTTCACCGAGTCCGCATTTAATAAGTTTGATACCCGTAATAAATCCGTTTTTATGGTCGCGCTTGTCGTCGGGATTGCAATAACCCAAAATTTCAACGGGATTTCTTAAAATTTCAAACTGTATACCCTCTTCCTGCGCGTGCTCAACTTCTTCACGCCTTGCGGGAAGTTCGTCCATAGAACGGCGATAAACCACGTAAACCTTATCCGCACCTAATCTTAAAGCCGTACGCGCGGCATCCATTGCAACGTTTCCGCCGCCGACAACGGCAACCTTTTTGGCGTGCATTATGGGTGTATGCGACCTGTCGTCATACGCTTTCATAAGATTGGCGCGCGTCAAAAATTCGTTTGCAGAATATACGCCTTTAAAGCTTTCACCGCGTATACCCATAAACCGTGGCAATCCCGCACCCGAGCCTACAAAAACAGCCTCGTAGCCGTCTTCAAACAGTTCATCGATAGTAATGGTTTTTCCTATGACGACGTTGGTTTTTATCTCAACGCCGTATTTTTTCAGCTCGCTTACTTCCTTTCCCACTATCTTTTTCGGAAGTCTGAACTCGGGTATGCCGTAGACAAGCACACCGCCGGCAGTATGTAAAGCCTCAAATACGGTTACAGTGTAGCCATTTTTTGCCAAATCACCTGCGCAAGCAAGCCCAGAAGGCCCTGAACCCACTACAGCAACTTTATGACCGTTTGACTGCGGTTTAACCGGCATATCGTCAATGTGTGCGTTATGGTAATCGGCTACAAATCTTTCAAGCCTGCCTATGCCCACTGGCTCGAATTTAACACCGAGAGTGCACTTGCTCTCGCACTGCGTCTCCTGCGGACAAACTCTTCCGCAAACAGCAGGAAGCGACGAGCTTTGTGAAATTATCGCGTGCGCGCCTTCAAAGTCGTTTTCCTTTATCTTTGAGATAAAATCGGGTATACGCACGTTTACGGGACAACCCTCAACGCAAGGACTGTTTTTACAGTTCAAGCATCGCTGAGCCTCTTTTATGGCGACTTCGGACGAGTAGCCGAGTGCGACCTCTTCAAAATTACGAGCACGGATTTTAGCGTCCTGAACAGGCATTGGATTTTTATTTGGCATAATCATAAGTCACTCAAGCTCCTTTTTGATGAGATTGC
>JAIEAS010000077.1 GCA_029071285.1 Clostridia bacterium | reverse complement strand
ATATAGCCCTTGCCTGCCGCCTGATATGCTGAAGCGGTGGGTTCGAACATCGTGCAGTAGTCTGATACGCCGCTCTCGAACGCAGCCGTCATCATATTGAAAGCAACGTCGTAGTTCAGCGTTGCGTTAATGCCCGACTGGTGTAAAACGTATTCAAAGGTCATAGCGGGAACGCCGCCCTTTCTGCCCGCGAGGATTGATTTTCCTTCGAGCATGCTCCAGTCGAAGTTATCAATTTTTTCTCTGCCGACGAGGAAGCTGCCGTCGCGCTTAGTGAGCTGACCGAACACTTTGGGCTGGTCGTTGCTGCCGCCGATTGCAACGTAAATAACCGCTTCGGGACCGCAGAAACCTATATCCGCCGCGCCCGAAAGCACCGCCGCCATAGTAGCGTCGGCTCCGCCGCCGTTGGTGATTTCGATTTCGATATCTTCATCTTTAAAGTATCCCAGCGCGTCCGCAAGATACATAGGCGCGTAGAATACCGAATGAGTTACTTCGTTAATTCTGATAAGTTTGCTGTTTTTCTTACAAGCCGCAAAAGAGAGGGGCAAGACCAACGCCATTACGACTGAAAGAAGCACTAATACAAGCCTTTTTTTCAATGTATTACTCCTTAGGGCGGAGGATATGTGAAAATTTTTTGTTTCCGCCGCCTGAAAAAATTTAATAATACATTGTATGCGCCGATTATTTGCGTTTGACAACCCGCGCGGGTTTGGGTTATAATAAAAAAGTATATGATAAGAGTGCTTAACGAAGGCAGTGAAGAGAGGTGGAGCGGGTTTTCCGCCGGTTTAAAACTTATGCAGTGCGATACGCGCGGGCGGGTTGACGAAATTAAAAACTTTCCCGATGCCGATAGCATTGAAATAAGCGGATTAACCCAACAAACCTTCGAGTACTTCGTTAAAACCTACGGCTCGCAGTTTAAAAAAATTTATTTTTTTAAAAATCCGCGCGTAAGCGATTTATCCGCGCTTGCGGGTCTGGAGCGGGTTGAATTTATCAAATATTATTGGAACAACACGGCAGCCGCCTTGTGGAATACGGGCGGAAACAAGCGGCTCGAGCGTTTGGAATTATATCAGCTAACCGCTTTAAAAACGCTTGAAGGCGTGCAGTTTGCGCCGCGGCTGAAATATCTGTCGCTTACGGCGTATTCCAAAGACTACCTTGATATAAGTCCGCTCGCGGACAGCGGTATCGAGGTTTTGGATATCTGCGCAAGGTTTAAAGAGAGCGACGCCCGCATTTTTACAAAGATGGGCTCTTTAAAGGGCTTGTACTTTATCCCTAATTTATTTAATACGGAAACGATAGCTTGGCTCACTGCAAATTTAATCGTTCGGTCCGAGACTTTAAATCCTTACGTTTATTATTTTGATAAGACTAAGACGGTTCAGCGCGGCGAGGCTCCCGACGTTTTAATTTGCGGCAGGCGCAAACCGTCGCTGTATTCGGACAGGGATAAATTAAAAATTCAGAATTACGTAAATAAATTCAACGCACTGGTTGAAAAATACCGAGGTAAAAGTTACGAAGAGGCGTTCAGACAAGGAGAAATTTAAGTTTTATGGAAAAGACTTACAACCCCAAGGACTTTGAGGACAGGCTTTATAAGGAATGGGAAGAGGGCGGCTGCTTTAAAGCGGTGCGCGACGACGACAAGGTTCCTTTTACGGTTATGATGCCTCCCCCCAACATTACGGGACAGCTTCATATGGGACACGCCATGGACGAAACTATGCAGGACGCGGTCATACGCTTTAAGCGTATGCAGGGTTACTGCGCGCTTTGGCTGCCCGGCACCGACCACGCTTCGATTGCTACCGAAGTCAAGGTAGTCGAACAAGTCAAAGCCGAGGGCGAAAGCAAGGAAAGTCTCGGGCGCGAAAAATTTCTTGAAAGAGTCTGGCAGTGGAAGGACAAGTACGTTGCAAGAATAGTTGAGCAGCTCAAAAAATTAGGCTCGTCCTGCGACTGGTCGCGCCTTACCTTCACTATGGACGAAAAATGCTCCAAAGCGGTCAGCGAAGTTTTCGTAAACCTCTACAACAAAAAACTCATTTACAGAGGCAACCGCATTATAAACTGGTGCCCCTGTTG
>JAIEAS010000076.1 GCA_029071285.1 Clostridia bacterium | reverse complement strand
GTTTGCGGTTTTAACGACAAAAATATTGCCGAAATAGTAATTCCTTCGTCATATAAAGGTAAACCGGTTACGTCAATAGAAAAAGGTGCTTTTGATTTATTAAAAGGCGGGAATATGAGCCTTACAATACCGGAAAGCATAAAAACTATTGAATATAATACAATTAGCTGGCAAAGACCTTTTGTAATTTATTGCGAAGCCGAAAGTAAACCAACCGGTTGGTCCGGTAGCTGGAATCCAAGTCAATACCCCGTTGTTTGGGATTGCCGCAACAACGATAAAGCTGAGGACGGTACAAGGTTTACCGTAGTTGATGGTATACATTTCAGATTATACAACACAACCGCATCTGTTTACTGCCAATCTAATACGTTAAAAGGAGAAATAAAAGTACCAACGAGCATAGAATACAAAGAGTTTAACTATAATGTAACTTCTCTATCGTCTTGCGCGTTCTTTTTCTGCAAACAAATTTCAAGTATTGAACTCCCAAACACTGTGGCTGTTATTGGTGAGTCTGCGTTTTATCATTGCAACATACTTAAAGAAATTATTATACCACATGGTGTAACGGAAATTAAAGGTGGCACTTTCACAGAGTGTTATAATCTTGAAACTGTAACTTTACCTCGAAGTTTAACTTCTCTAGAAACAGGCGCATTTCGCCATTGCGAAAAACTTACAGAAATCAATTTTAAAGGAACTAAAAAAGAATGGAACGCAATTAAAAGAGGCAATCTTACCGATAATGCATGGAATGAATTTATGGCAAAATATACTATACACTGCACTGACGGCGATATAAAAAAAGCAAACAGTTAAACCCAAGCCGCGCGGCGCACGCCGCGCGGCTTTAATTTTATGCCTGGGCTATGTACTGCGAGAGGGAATAGGTTATATCCCTGTCGGCGATTTCCAGAATGGGCGCGAGCGGAAAACTGCCGTCGGCAGTGCCGTTATGTTGGGTGAAGGTTTCATTGACAGACTGCCCGCCGCTGTTGCCGCTGCCCGAAAAGGCGTTGACCGCGGAAATGACCTGCGAAATTTCGTCCGCGCTCTTCAAAGCCTCCTGCACTTCCGAGCCGCCGAAGCTTTCAAGCATAGGGCGCACCTCCTGCAAAAGATTCTGCGCGTTGTTCTTGCCGCCGTATAAAAGCAGGGCGAGAATTATAAAAAGTTGCATAATCCGAACTCCTTGCATAAATTGTTATTAACATTATATGCCGGAGTGATTATGAAAGATTTTAAAAGCTACACCCCCGAAGAAAACAATAATACTAACGACACCCCCAAGACTCAGGACGTGAACAGCACCGTAGAACTTGCAAAAGCGGTTTCGAAGGCGATGAACGGAAAAAGTCAGGGACAACTGCTTGCAACGATTATTGCGGAAGCCGAGCGCGGCAAGCGCAACGGAACGCTGACAAACGCCGACCTCGACAATTTTTACAACGCGCTCGCGCCCCTCGTGGACGGGTTCAAAAGAAAAAAGCTAAAAGAAGTTATCACCCAGCTCAAAAACATTTAAACAAAAAATTCCGCTTGACTTACAAGCGGAATTTTTTTATGAGAACAATTTGGTTGAAAGATACTTTTCACCGCCGTCGGGGAAAATTACCACAATATTTTTGCCCGCATTCTCTTTGAGGACGGCAAGGCGCAGCGCCGCCCAGAGCGCGGCTCCCGAAGAAATTCCCACAAGCAGTCCCTCGCACCGCGCGAGTTCTTTCGCCGTATTAAAGGCGTCCGCGCTTTCCACCGCGATTACTCCGTCGTAAAGCTCCCTGTCCAGAATCTGCGGTATGAACCCCGCGCCGATGCCCTGAATTTTGTGCGCGCCCGCAACCCCCTTCGACAGCACGGGCGAGTCGGCGGGCTCGACGGCGATAATCCGGAGCTCGGGTTTTTTATCCTTTAAAAAACTGCCCGCGCCCGTAAGCGTTCCGCCCGTTCCCACGCCCGCGACGAGAATATCCACCCCGCCGTCCGTGTCCGCCCATATTTCGGGACCGGTCGAGGAAAAATGCGCGGCGGGATTTGCGGGATTTGAAAACTGCCCCAGAATTACTCCGCCCTTCTCCTTTGCAAGCTCCTCGGCTTTTTGCACCGCGCCCGCCATTCCCTTCGCCGCCTCGGTCAACACGATTTCCGCGCCGTAGGCTTTGATAAGCTCGCGCCGCTCGGCGGACATACTCTCGGGCATAGTCAGAATTACTTTATATCCCTTAGCCCCGCCGATTGCCGCAAGCGCAATTCCCGTATTGCCAGAGGTCGGCTCGACAATCGTCGCGCCCGCTTTCAGATATCCGCTCTGCTCGGCGTCCTCTATCATCGCCTGCGCAGTTCTGTCCTTGACCGAACCCGCTGGATTGAAAAACTCGAGCTTGGCAAAAACCGAGGCTTTGCAGCCGTGGGCTTTATTGAACGCGCAAAGCTCCATAAGGGGCGTGTTGCCGATAAGCGAGGAAAGGTTTTTGAAAATCATTTAGCTCTCCGCGGCAAGCTTTTTTATCGCCTGCAAAAACTGCGAGCATTCGTTCATACTATTGAAGCCGCTGATTGACGCCCTGATTAATCCCTCGGAATTTAACGCCTTGTGCATAAGCGGCGCGCAGTGCAGACCGCCGCGCACGCAGATTGCAAACTCTTCCGAGAGTCTGTACGCCGCGATTTCGGATTCCATATTATCGAGCCCGAGTGCCACTATTCCGTAAGGGTTGGGCTGCGAATAAATTTTTACCCCTTTGATTTTGGCAAGTCCGTCGATTAAATACTCGGTCATTGAAACAACCTTTTGCGCCGCAGACTTCATATGCTGCTGCAGATACAAAACGCCCTCGCCCAGTGAAACGATAGCGGGATAGGCAAGCGTTCCGCTTTCAAGCCGGTCGGGGTAAAAGTCGGGCATATTGAGATTAAAGCTTTCGCTGCCCGTGCCGCCGAAAAGCACGGGCGCGGGGTTAACCCTGTCGGAAAACAGCAGCGCACCGCTGCCCTGAATACCGCACATTCCCTTGTGCCCCGCAACCGCCAAAGCGTCGATGCCTGAATTTTTCATATTGATTGCAACGTGTCCGCAAGCCTGCGCGCCGTCGCAGATTAAAAGGGTGTCCGCGGGGATTTTTTTGCGTATCAGCGCAATGTCGGGCGAAGCTCCCGTAACGTTTGAAGCGAGGGTAATTATCACCGCGCGGGTGTCCGCGGTTACGAGGCTTATAAGCTTGTCGTGGTCGAATTCGCCCTCGTCGGTCAAAGGTGCGTAGTCCACCTGCACGCCGCGGCTCTTTAAAAACTCGAGCGGGCGCAGAACCGAGTTATGTTCGGCAACGGTTGTAACAACCTTGTCGCCCTCTTTGAGAACGCCTGAAATTGCGATATTCAACGCCTCGGAGCAGTTTTTCGTGAACGCGACCCGCTCGTAGCTGTATCCGCCGAAAAACGAACAGAGAAGCTTTCTGCAGGCGTACACCCTTTCGAGGCAGGCGAGCGAAAGCTTGTGCCCGCTGCGTCCGGGGTTTGCGCCGAACTTCATTGCCGAAGCCGCCGCGGAAATTACGCTGTCGGGCTTGAACCCGCCCGTAGCGGCGTTATCGAAATATATCATAAAATAACTCCTTCACAAATTTTTGCTTCTATTCTGCGAAGCAAAAATCCCGTGATTTAAGGGCTTCTCGCCCTCTGCCCGCAATCTTAAAAGCAAACGTATTATATAATTGCGGGCATTCACCTCGGTGAGCCGCAGGTATGCGCAAATGGGGTCTGCTTGCCAAAAAGCGCGGTTTTTGGCAGCAACATTAATATATACGGTAAGACTTTGAATATATCATTAATTATATAAATTTCATAGAATGATAATATATTCTATTTATACGAGGGATAAAAT
>JAIEAS010000075.1 GCA_029071285.1 Clostridia bacterium | reverse complement strand
AAGTATGTAAACAGCTTACAGTGTAAATTTTAAAAGGCGGAAATATTTTTCCGCCTTTACTTATAATTATTTTTGGGATATAATAAGAGTGTGGAACGCATTATAATTCATTCCGATCTGAATAATTTTTACGCCTCGGTCGAAAGATTGTTTAATCCCGACCTTATCGGCGTGCCCGTTGCCGTCTGCGGAAGCAGGGAAGAGCGGCACGGCATAGTTCTGGCTAAGAGCGAAGAGGCGAAAAAATTCGGCGTCAAGACGGGTGACACCATTTGGCAGGCGCAGAAAAAGTGCCGTGATATAGTAATAGTTCCGCCTCACTTCGACAGATATATAGATTACTCAAAAAAAGTCCGCGCAATCTACGCGCGGTATACCGATTTAATTGAAAGCTACGGCATTGACGAGTGCTGGCTTGACGTAAGCAAAAGCACGCTGCTGTTTCCCGAATACGACGGAGAAAAGTATACCGAAAAGGACGGCGAAAAACATTATTCCGAGGGGTTTTTATGCCACCTCGGCGACGTTATAAGAAACACCGTAAAAAGCGAGCTGGGCGTAACCGTTTCCTGCGGAGTGTCCTTTAACAAGGTGTACGCGAAGCTCGGCTCGGATTTGAAAAAGCCCGACGGCACATCGGTAATTTCGGCAACCTATTATAAAAACGTAATTTTCGGTCTGCCCGTCGAGGACCTGCTTTTCGTCGGCAAAGCCACCTGCCAGAAGCTCAGATCTATGGGTATCAGCACCATAGGAAAGCTTGCGGCGGCGGACGATAACGTTATGTACAAAACATTCGGCAAGGTCGGACAGACGTTATTGAAAAATGCCCGCGGCGAGGATACCGACCCCGTAAAGCATATGGACGACAAGCGGGAGATGAAGTCAATCGGCAATTCCTGCACCTACGCGGAGGATCTGACGACCCTCACACAGATAAGGCGGCACTTGTACGTTTTATCCGAGAGCGTTGCGGCAAGGCTCAGAGAGTCTGGGCAGGGGCTTGCGGACACCGTTCACCTTTGGGTGCGCGACAACAATTTAAACGATTTTTCGGTGCAGAAAAAGGTGCGCCACACCGCCCTTTGCAGCGAGATTGCCAAGCACGCTTACGAGCTTTTCGAGCTCAACGTAAAACCGCCGTTTAAGGTGCGCTCGCTCGGCGTAACCGTTTCGGGCTTCGATAACGGCAAATCACAGCTCACATTCGACGAAACGAGCGGCAACTATAAAAAGCTTGAAAAGGTTGAAAGGTGCGTGGACGAGATTCGCAAAAAGCACGGTTACGACAAGCTTCAGAGGGGAATAGTCGCCGAGGACCCGAGGGAAATGCGCAACGACGTGAAAAGCACCCATTTAATTAAGCCCGCAAAAATCGATTATCCTGACGAGGATAATTGACAGTTCAATTTTAATGGCATATAATAAGACCATACTTTACAAGGAGATAAAATTTATGAACCTTCCCGAGCTGTTCGGTGAAAACGTATTTAACGATTCCGTTCAGAAAGATACTCTGCCCAACGAAGTTTACAAGGCTTTGAGGGCTACTATCGACGCCGGCAAAACGATTGACGTTTCTATTGCGGGCACGGTAGCTTCCGCAATGAAAAAATGGGCTATATCCAAAGGCGCTACGCACTACACGCACTGGTTTCAGCCTTTGACGGGACTTACGGCGGAAAAGCACGACAGCTTTATCGAACCCGAGGGCGACAAGGTTATAATGCGCCTTACGGGCAAGAGCCTTATTATAGGCGAATCGGACGCGTCCAGCTTCCCCTCGGGCGGTTCGCGCGCAACCTATATGGCGCGCGGCTACACGGCGTGGGACCCGACCTCGCCCGCATTCGTAAAGGAAGGAACTTTATACATACCCACGGTATTCGTTTCCTACACGGGTGAAACGCTGGATAAAAAAGCGCCGCTTTTGCGCTCAATGACCGCGATAGATAAGCAGGCTAAGCGTATTTTAAAACTGTTCGGCATTGACTGCAAAAAGGTTGCGACAACCGTAGGACCCGAGCAGGAGTATTTTTTAATTCCCGAAGAAGAGTACTTAAAGCGCAAGGACTTGCGCCTTTGCGGCAGAACGCTTTTCGGCGCGCCGCTGACGAGGGGACAGGAGCTTGAAGACCATTACTTCGGCGCGATTAAAAAGAAGGTCGGCGACTTTATGCGCGACCTTGACAGGGAGCTTTGGAGCTACGGCGTGCTTTCAAAAACCAAGCACAACGAAGTTGCCCCCGCCCAACACGAAATGGCGCCCGTATTTTCCACGACGAACGTAGCAGTGGACGCCAATATGCTGACTATGGAATTAATGAAATCGGTTGCCAAGAAGCACGGGCTTGTATGCCTTTTGCACGAAAAACCCTTTCAGGGCATCAACGGCAGCGGTAAGCACAACAACTGGTCAATGTCAACCGACACCGGTTTAAACCTTTTAAACCCCGGTGAAAATCCCGAAAGCAACACGCTTTTCAAGCTCGTACTTACGGCGGTTGTAAAGGCGGTTGACGATTATCAGGGTATTTTAAGAGCTTCGGTTGCTTCCGCGGGCAACGACCACAGACTTGGCGCGGACGAAGCTCCCCCCGCAATTATGTCGGTATATCTCGGCGACCAGCTCGGCGCGATAGTAGACAGTATCGTTAAAGGTCAGAACTACGTCAGGGGCGAAAAAACCGAATGCTCCATAGGCGTTCCCGAATCGCCCATCTTCCCCAAAGACGCAACCGACAGAAACAGAACTTCGCCGTTCGCGTTCACGGGAAATAAATTTGAAT
The DNA here is from genome assembly GCA_029071285.1 of Clostridia bacterium. Taxonomy (GTDB): domain Bacteria; phylum Bacillota; class Clostridia; order Christensenellales; family Borkfalkiaceae; genus Coproplasma. The sequence continues at coordinate 4,942 of JAIEAS010000075.1, read as the reverse complement.
TCCGTTCGCTCGGTTCGCAGGCAAACGTTTCGGACGCGAATATCGTTCTCAATACTATCGTAGCGGACGCATTCGAACAGTTTGCGGATGAGCTCGAAGGCAAGAAGGATATTGAAAAAGCTGCAAATGCAGTTATTGCAAGAGAGCTTAAAAAGCACTACCGCATAATATTCAACCTCGACGGTTACGGTCCCGAATGGGAAGGCGAGGCTGCTAAGCGCGGACTTTTAAACAACAAAAACACCGCGGACGCCGTGCCCGTATGCTATGAAGAAAAGAACATAGAAGTGTACGTTAAGCAGGGCGTTTACACCAAAGAGGAAGCGGTTGCACGCGCCGATATAAGACTTGAAAACTATACCAAGATTATAAATATCGAAGCTTTGACTATGATTGAAATGGCAAAGCGCGACGTTATCCCCGCAGTGTCCGACTTCGTTGCGGAACTCTGCCAGAACCTTGCTTCCAAGCAGGCGGTTATGGAAAACCTGCCTTGTAACGCGGAAAAGGAGCTTATTACAAAACTTTCCGATCTGAACGACAAAACCGCCGCCGCGGTTAAAAAGCTTGAAAGCGATTTGGGCGGAATAAACAAAGAGGAAGTGCGCGCATCTTCTCAGGCAATGGCGCACGTTATTATCCCCGATATGCAGGAAGTGAGAAAGCTCGTTGACGAAATGGAAACTCTGACTTCTTCCGACTACTGGCCGTATCCGACCTATTTCGACATTCTTTACGGAGTAAATTAAATTTTAAGCCTGCGGCAAGCCGCAGGCTTTTTTAATGAAATTAAAGGCTTAAAGGGTTTTACAAAAGTATTTTTAAATGGTATAATATCGCGGTATGAGTTGGAAAGAAAGGTTCAGAAAGAACTTACGGCTTTTTGCCGACAACGGAATAAACTTATTGCTTTTAAGCATTCTCACGGGACTTTTCGCGGGCGTCGTTATTACGTTTTACAATATTTTAATGTCTATAGGCGAGACGACCTCGGAAAAGTTTTACACACTTTTTCTCGAGAATCCCGCCTTCGTGCCCCTTTTGTTTTTGGCTTTGGCGGCGGGCGCGCTGGTTATAGGAACCGCTGTAAAATTCGTGCCTATGATACGCGGAAGCGGTATTCCGCAGATAGAGGGTGCGGCGCGCGGCGTGGTGCGCTTCAAGTGGTACGTAACCTTATGCTCGATGTTCGCGGCTTCTTTGGCGTGCGTATTTCTGGGCTATCCCGCAGGCGCGGAGGGACCCTCGCTTGAAATGGGCGGCTGCGCCGGAAGCGCCGCGGCTCAGCTTTGCAAGCGCAACTTTATGGTACGAAGGTTGCAGATTGCCGCAGGCTCGAGCGCGGGTTTGGCGGTTGCCTTCAACGCGCCGGTTACGGGACTCGTATTTGCTCTGGAAGAAGCGTTCCGCTCGTTTTCGCCTCAGGTGTTCATCTGTGCAGCCGTGAGCGTTGTAACATCGCTTTTAACCCGCAACGCAATCCGTCTGGCTTTGAATATGTCGGTAGGCTTTTCGTTTACGGGATTTGATTTTGCTTTCGCATTCGACGCACAGGGCGGAATTTTCTGTCTTTGGACTGCGCTTGCCGCGGTAATAGTATCTCTCTTCGGCGTAGGTTTTTACCACCTCGTGTTCGCGAGCAAAAAGCTGTTTAAGCGCGTAACCTTTTTAAAGGGTATCGGCAAATATATAATTCCGTTTTTCCTTGCGGGCGCGTTCGGTCTTATAACGCTTTATTCCCTCGGCGGCGGTCATTCTTTTATCGAAGCGCTGGCGACGGGCGGCACGGGCGCAATGGATATCGAGCGCGTGTTCGGGCTGAGCGTTATTTTAAGCCTTATAATAATCGTAATTATCCGCTTTATCACCGCCGTTCTCACAATGGGCTGCGGCGTGCCGTGCGGCGTGTTTATTCCTATGCTTGCAGTGGGCGCGGGACTTGGCGCAATTCTTTCGCTCGCGTTCCAGAAGGGCGGAATGAGCGGGGAGTACTCCGATTACCTCGTTATAATCTGTATGGCGGCGTTCTTCACCTGCATAGTAAAAGCTCCCGTGACTGGAATCGTTATGGTGTTCGAGCTTACGGGACGGTTCGCTAATTTACTGCCCGCAATAATAGGCGTGGCGATAGGCTATTTAGTCGGAATGCTTTTCAAGACCGAAGGCATTTACGAAAAAAACCTTGCCCAGTATATCAAGGACGAAAAAATTTCAGACAGCTTCAAGAAGGTTCGCGTAAATATCACCGTTATGCCGCACAGCCGCGCCGAGGGCAGAAAGGTCCGCCAGATTATCTGGCCCGCAAACGGCCTCGTGGTCGAGCGTGTAACCGCGGCGGGAGATATAACCGTTCCCGACGGCGAAACTCTGCTTTGCGCGGGCGACAAGCTCGTTTTCGAGTGTGAAACAGACAGCGAAAAGGAACTGCGCGACTATCTCACCGAGATTGTAGGAAAAGGCGAAACAGACTGAAATCAGATTGACTTTATATAGTATTAGTAATATAATATATACCGTAAATAAACTTTAAAAGGACGAAGGAAAATGCTGACGAGTATTTGTGGTATCAACTGGGGCGACGAAGGCAAGGGCAGAATGGTCGATTTGCTTTCACGCGACTTTGACGTGGTTTGCCGCTATCAGGGCGGAAACAACGCAGGGCACACCGTAATCAACGAAAGGGGCAAGTTTATTCTTAACTTACTGCCTTCGGGAATACTGCGTGAAAAGGTCGTTAACGTTATGGGCTGCGGTATGGTAATCGACTTAAAGCACCTCTGCGGCGAAATCGAAAATCTGCGCAAAGCGGGAATTAAAATTTCCCCCGCAAATTTAAAGATTAGCGACAAAGCAATCATTACTATGCCCTACAACGTTTTGCAGGATATAATGGAAGAGGACAGACTCACCAAAGCCACCGGCAAACCCTACGGTTCCACCCGCCGCGGCATTGCGCCCGTGTACGCCGATAAATATATGAAAAAGGCGTTCCGTATGGGCGAGCTTTTAAACCTTGAACTTTTGTATAAGAGAGTACCCGACATCGTCGCGTGGAAAAATATGACCATAAAAGCTTACGGCTTCGACCCCGTTACGGTTGAAGAGGTCATCTCTTACTTTGAAACTTACGGCAAGCCCCTTGCAGAGTACGTCTGCGATACCGGCGCGTTTTTGAACGAAGCCAACGAAAACGGCAAACACATTATGTTCGAAGCACAGCTCGGCGCACTGCGCGATATCGACTACGGCATAGTTCCCTATACCTCGTCGTCGTCGACGATAGCGGCGTACGCACCCATAGGCGCGGGCGTTCCCAATCTTAAGCTTACAAACTCTATCGGCATAATGAAAGCTTATTCAAGCTGCGTCGGCGCGGGACCTTTCACCTGCGAGTACTTCGGCAAACAAGCGGAAAGACTGCGCGAGGCGGGCGGCGAATACGGCGCGGCGACGGGCAGACCGAGAAGAGTGGGACCCTTTGACGTGGTTGCTTCGCGCTACGGTATTCTCTGTCAGGGCGCGGACGAAATCGCGCTCACCAAGCTTGACGTTCTGGACGAGTACGAGGAGCTTGAAATCTGCACCCATTACCGTCTTAACGGCAAGACGATTGACAACTTCCCGTTCACAGACGTTTTGGACGACTGCAAGCCCGTGTTTGAAAAAGTAAAGGGCTGGCACTGCGATATTTCGAAGTGCCGCAAAAAGGAAGAGCTCCCCAAAGAGGCGCTGGACTATATCAAACTTATTGAAATTCTTTGCGGCTGTAAGATAAGATACGTATCAGTCGGCGCAGAACGCGACGCGTATATAAAAATGTATTAATAAATAATAAACGCCCTGAGCAATCCGCTCAGGGCGTTTTGTTTTATTTCATAACGTGTTGCACGTAGTATAAAAGATTTGCCTTGCCAGTTTCAAAATCGAGATAGCAGGTGTCGCCCGCTGTCACGCTTACGACCGTCGGGTCGGTTTTTATGCGGAAACCTTCGCTGACGATAAGAGTTACGGGTTTATCAACGCGGTAATATTTTACGGAATAGTCGTTTATTACTTCGTTTAAAACCTCGTTAAATCCGTTTTCGGTCAGCACGTCGCGGTTTGCCGCATTGAAATAATAACTGTAATTTTTATTCGCTTCGTATTTTTTCTTGCCTTCCCGGTTCAGCGTTTGTACGCATTCCTCGGATAAATTTACCGTAACGCGCAGCAACGCATTGTAATCCTGCACGCAGAAAAACACGTCGCCGTAAAGGGTCAGGTAATTTTTGTCGTCGGCGTAGTAATTATATATTTTTTGTCTGACACTTTTCGGGGTATAAGAAGCTATCAGTATACCGCCAATAAAGCATGCAAGCGTTATAAAAAAACCTGAAATTACCGAAACGATTACCGTTATTTTGTCTTTTTTGGTCATTATAATTATCCGCCGTATTTTTCGTTTTCTGAGGCTTTGCCTACAAGGGTGACAAACTCTTTTTTGTAAGCGTCTGCGTTTATATATTCGGTAAGCTCCGCAAGCCGTTCGGTTATGTTTATAAGCGAGGCTTCGCCCTTGTATTTGGATTGCCTTAAAATAAGCCCGAATTCCGCGACGCAGCTGATAAAACTTAAATCGTCGGAAGAAGGGGTAGAGTTAAGCATAACCGTACAGGCAGAGCTGTCGTTTACTTCGCTTTCGCCGCGCACGTCCTTGTATCTGACTTCTATATCGGCAAGCTTTGCGTCGGCGCCTACGACGTCCGGCATAGAGAATTCTCCGAGCTTAATTTCATAGAGGGCGGCAACGCACAGATTGCTTCCTATTTCGCCCGCGTCGGTCTTGTCGTTGTCAAAATCTTCGCTCGATAAAATCTTCGTGTCGTAGCCGATAAGTCGGTATTTTTCAACGCAGTCGGTAAAGGTTACGCCCGCTTTCGCGTCCTTTGCAACCGTCTTCAAA
>JAIEAS010000074.1 GCA_029071285.1 Clostridia bacterium | reverse complement strand
TTTCGGGCTTGTATACATTATATAATAAAAAAAGGACAAGAAAAAATGAGAGTGTATTTTTTATCATGCACGCCTGCGATTTTAAAGCTGAACGGGCTGTATGTCGGTTATATCGACAACTTCGAGCGGCACATAGAACTCGACCCCGCCGACAAGGTTCTCGCCGAAATCGTTCCCGGCGAAAATCTGCAGGGGGTGAACTTTTTTCTGGACGAAAAGTTTTTTGCCGACCCGCCCGAATTTGCCGACGTGTATCTGCTTGAAAACGACGCCCTCGTTTTTATCCGCGAATACGACCGCAAGGACGTGAAGCTGAGCGTGATTTATCAGACCCGCTTTTGCGGAAACCTTATCACAGTTTTTTCGCAGGGCGGGGTTTACCTCTCGTGCGAGGGCGCGGAATACACCCTCACGCCCCTGCCCGTTCAGTTTATGAAATGCCGCGCCGAGGAGGAAAAGCTCGCGGGGCGCGACGTGCTTGCGCTGTACGGCGGAAACAAGCTTATCGTAATTTCGGACGGCGGCAAGGTTATTTTCAAAAACACGGTTGAAACGGCAGAGTTCGGCGACGGGCTTCTGGTGCGCGCGCCCTTTGAAACCTGCACGGCGGCGAAAGCGGAGTGCAGTTATTCATACGACGGCGAAAAGCTTACCCAGACGGGCGGCAGAACGATTGAAACCCGACAGCCCGAACCCAACATCGCGCACTTCGCTTTTTTTGAAAGCGTACTGACTTGCGGCGACTTTGAAAAGTACCTCGACGACAGTCTTAAACCCAAAGCGGGCGATTTGAAGAGTTACCTCGGAAATTTTGTGAGCGTAACCGTGCCGACCGAAAAGTTTTACACCCTGCATAGGAATCTGACCGCCGCGGGGCTCGTGTACCCGAAAAAGAAAAACCTGTACGAAGTAAAATACTTCGCCGTGGAAATGAACGGCGGAAAAATAACCAACCTCTATCCTGTAGAAAATTAAAGGCGGCGCGGGGGGTTTTGTGGCGCCGCCGGGTTGCGGGTTTTTTTATAAGTTGTT
>JAIEAS010000073.1 GCA_029071285.1 Clostridia bacterium | reverse complement strand
GTTCCTCGTATGTCAGGAAGTCGACGACGAAATCGAAACGGGCGTAAAGCTTTTAAAGGAAATTGCCGACGTTATAAAAAAGGACAAGCGCGAAGAGGCGGATATTTCCTGCCTCAAAGTCGGGCTTAAATGCGGCGGCAGCGACGGACTTTCGGGAATTACCGCAAATCCGCTCGTCGGGCGTTTTTCCGACTATATCTTGGCTGCGGGCGGAACGACGGTACTCACCGAAGTACCCGAAATGTTCGGCGCGGAACAGCTTTTAATGAACAGGGCAAAGGACGAAAATACCTTTGAAAAAGTCGTGAATTTAATCAACGGCTTCAAGGACTATTTCCGCCGCAACGGTCAGGTGGTTTACGAAAACCCCTCGCCCGGCAACAAGGCGGGCGGAATTACAACCCTTGAGGATAAGTCTTTGGGCTGCACCCAGAAATCGGGCGCGGGCCCCGTCGAGGACGTCGTGCTCGACGACGGCTTTATCACCAAAAAGGGACTTAACCTTTTGAACGGACCGGGCAACGATATGTGCGCGGTTACAAACCTCGCCGCGGCGGGCTGCCACCTCGTGCTTTTCACGACGGGCAGAGGCACGCCCTTCGGCGGATACGTTCCCACACTGAAAATTGCCACCAACTCCGACTTAGCGGCTAAAAAATCCAACTGGATTGATTTTAACGCGGGCGCGGTTTTAGACAGCGACTTCGACACTCAGCTTGAAAAGCTTATCGACTTGGTAGTCGATATCGCGAACGGCAAACAGACCAAAAACGAAATTAATCAAACCAAAGAAATTGCAATATTTAAAACGGGGGTAACCTTATAATGGCAACTGCAAAAACTACGGCGAAAACGACTAAGACTGCGGCAAAAAAACCCGCGGCAAAGAAAACCGCTGCAAAAACTACGAAAACCGCGGTAAAGGCTGAAACCAACGTTAAAGCCTTTATGGACCAGGACTTTTTACTCGACACCGAAACGGCGAAAATTTTATATCACGAGCACGCCGAAAAGATGCCTATAATTGACTATCACTGCCACCTTCAGCCCAAGGAAATTTACGAGGATAAAAAATTCAGAAACCTCGCGGAAGTCTGGCTGGGCGCGGGCGACAGATACGGCGACCACTACAAGTGGCGCGCGCTCCGCGCAAGAGGTTAAGGAAAGGGCCACATTTAGGGTCCCGCCCCAGACAACAAAAAATACAAGCAGAGGGTTGTAACGATGCCCAATAAAGGTGTG
>JAIEAS010000072.1 GCA_029071285.1 Clostridia bacterium | reverse complement strand
CCTTTGCAATACCTTTAAACTTGCTTGACAGTTTTTTCATTCCGCTTATAATATAATGTATAGAAGGGTTACGGGATATGGCATTAAAGAAAAAATCGCTTGAATATTTAAAAAGATACGCGCTGATTATGGTGGGCTGTATTATCTACTCGCTCGGCGTTTCGTTTTTCCTCGACGCGAACAATATCGCCTCGGGCGGCGTTACGGGTATCGCAATTATTATAAGATACCTTCTGGGCTTCACTCCCGTCACGAATTTTCTGAGCGAGGAGCTTTTGACGGGTATTTTGATAGTTATTATCAATATACCGCTGTTTATAATCGGCTTTATATTCGTAGGAAAGGGCTTTACCCTGTCCTCACTGTTCGCCACGGTGTTTTCATCCGCATTAATAGAAGTTTGGAATATTTTGCTGGAAAAATTCATTAATCATGCGGTCACCGACACCCTTATTGCCGCGTTAGTCGGCGGCGTGCTTTTCGGCGGCGGACTGGGACTTATTTTCAGAATGGGCAGCTCGACGGGCGGAACGGATATTCTCGTAAAGCTGTTAAGAAAAAAATTCCGATATATCAATACCGGAATTATCTCGATGGTTATAGACATTATTATCGTCTGCTGCTCGTTTGCGGTTTTCCGCGACTTCAACCTTTTATGCTACACGATAATTTCGATAGTACTCTTTACCGTAGGCTTCGACGCGGTGCTTTACGGCGGAAACTCTGCAAAGCTCGTGTACATCATTTCGGTTGAAGAAAAAGCACAGGAAATCTGCGACAGAATTACCAAAGAACTTGACGTAGGCGCAACCGTAACCGACGGCAAGGGCGCGTACACCGGCGACAACAAGCGTATGATTTTGTGCGCAATCAAAAGCTTCCTCTACCCCAAGCTCCGCGACGTGGTAAAGGAATGCGACCCCGCAGCGTTTATGGTGGTAACCTCCGCAAAGGAAATTTACGGCGAAGGCTACAAAAACCACACCGACGAAGAATTATAAACACAGCCCGCTCGTCATTTCGAGCTTGTCGAGAAATCTTAAAATAAATCCGCCCGCGGACTCTCCGCGGGCGGCAATTTTATTTAAGTTTGATTTAAAGCAAGTGTTTTCTGATAGCTTTAATTGCGGTGTTTGCGATAAGGCGCGAGCATCTGTGCGTGGGATGAACGCCGTCCTCGGAATACTCGGTGTAAGGAATGCTTTCCGCAAGCCCCTGAAACATTTCGTCATAGGGCACAAACTCGTCCGCCATCTCTCCCGCCACGCGGTCGATAACCTTCAGCTCTTCCTCGAAAAGCTTGCGCATTCTGCGCTTGTCGGGCGCGGGCAAAAGGAAAGGCTCGAGGAATATAACGACTATTCCCGCTTTTTTCAGACGGGTGAAGAGAGAAATCAGGTCCGCCTCGAATTTAACGAAGTCGGGCTCCTTGTCGTCGCTGAACCTGTGCAGGGTGTTGTTGATGCCTATCATTATAACCACGGCGTCGGGCTTGAGGTCTATTACGTCCGTCTGCAGTCTGTCGAGAACGTCCACAAGCTCGTTACCCGAAATACCTTTGTTTATAAGCTCCAGATCGGTGTCTGGATATAAAGGGTGCAGCTTGTCCGAAAGCACTTTAACGTAGCCGGTGCCGAGAGATTTTTCATCATCCCTGTCACGGCCGCAGTCGGTAATCGAATCCCCGATAAATACAATCCTCATATTTTCCTCTCCTTAAAATCACGGCGCGCTGCCGCGCCGACCTTCCTTTTCAATATAATTCTAACACATCCCCTCGCTCTTTTGCAAGCGCACCGCGCAAAATTATTTTACAAAACCGAAATAATGCTTTGACAAAAATAATAA
>JAIEAS010000071.1 GCA_029071285.1 Clostridia bacterium | reverse complement strand
ATACCGTCCGCGCCGCGTTTATTTTTATTTATTTTCTGCCTGTCGAACCGAAGCCGCCCGCACCTCTCACGGTGTCGGATAGCTCGTCCTTTAAAACGAACTTAGCGGTTATATACGGCGTAATCACAAGCTGCGCGACGCGCTCGCCGACCGCAACCGTCTGAGGAATTTCAGAGTGGTTATGAAGGGCAACCTTGACCTCGCCGCGGTAATCGCAGTCAACCACGCCGACTTTGTTTGCGGGGGCAAGTCCCTTTTTGGTTGCAAGACCGCTCCGCGCGTAGATAAGCCCCGCGTAGCCTACGGGAAGCTCGAGCGCAATGCCCGTGGGAATTAAAACCGTTTCGTGAGGCTTGACCTCGATATCGCTTCCGATGCAGGCGTACAAATCCGCGCCCGCAGCAAACTCGCTGCCGTATGAAGGAATCGCCGCGTTTTCATTCAGTTTTTTAATTCCTACTTCCATAAATTTTTCCTTTGTTTATACAATAGTCTGCTCATCCCAAAGCACCACTTCGTCCGTTTCCAGCGAGGGTTTTACGAGAATTATGCGCTGGTTGGACGAGCCGCGGAACAAGAGGTTTAAATCTTTCTTTTCTTCGACGAACTTGCCGTCCACGAGAACGTCAAGGCAGTTTAAAATGCGCATTACGGTATCGATATCGCCCTTGTTGCCCGTAAGAAGGTCGCGCTCGTAATCGTAGCCGGTGTAGCACCAGATTGATTTATCGGGACAGGCTTTGCGCAGTCTTTCAAGGAAGGGCGCAAGGACCTCGGCGTTTTCGGGTTCGAACGGGTCGCCGCCAAGCAGCGAGAAGCCCTTGATATAGCTGGGTTCGAGTCCTTTGATTATTTGGTTTTCAACCTTTTTCGTGAAAGGGTCGCCGTACGCAAAGTCCCACGTTTCGGGGTTGAAACAGTTTTTACAGTGATTGCGGCAGCCGCTGACGTACAGCGACACCCTCACCCCCGGTCCGTTGGAAATATCGTACCACTTAATCTTTGCAAAATTCATATTATAAATGCAATACTCTTGCCTTGATTTCCTTGGTCTTGCCGACGTTCCAGAAGTTTTCACCCAGATATCCGCAGGTGCGGCGGGTTACGTTCATCTTGCGCTGGTCTTTGTTGTGGCACATCGGGCACTCCCACTCGTTATCGTCGTTGATAATAATTTCGCCGTCAAAGCCGCAGACGTGGCAATAGTCGCTCTTGGTATTGAATTCAGCGTACTGGATATTGTCGTAAATAAATTTGACTACGTCTTCCATAGCGGTAAGGTTGTGGCGCATATTGGGAATTTCAACGTAAGAAATCGCGCCGCCCGAAGAAATCTGCTGGAACTGGCTTTCGAACGAGAATTTCGAGAATGCGTCAATCTCTTCGCGCACGTCAACGTGATAGCTGTTGGTGTAATAGCCCTTGTCTGTAACGTCGGGAATATTGCCGAACTTAGCCTGGTCGATTCTCGCAAAGCGGTAGCAGAGAGATTCCGCGGGGGTGCCGTAAAGTCCGAAGCCGAGCCCCGTTTCCTTCTTCCACTTTTCGCAGTGCGAACGGAGGCAGTTCATAACTTTAACCGCAAACTCGGTGCCCTTGGGGTCGGTATGGGAAACGCCCTTGACGAGCTTGGTTACTTCGTACAGACCTATGTATCCCAGCGATATGGTGGAATAGCCGTCCATTAAATATTTATCGATTTTTTCGCCGCTTTCAAGTCTTGCAATCGCGCCGTACTGCCAGTGCACGGGTGAAACGTCGCTGGTAACGCCGACAAGCGCGTTGTGGCGGCACATCAGAGCTTCGTAGCAGAGCTGCAATCTCTCTTCCAAAAGCTCCCAGAACTTGTTCTCGTCGCCGTGAGCTAAAATTCCGCACTGGGGCAGGTTTATCGAAACGACGCCCTGATTGAATCTGCCCTCGAACTTGTAGTTGCCGTTTTCGTCCTTCCAGGGGGACAGGAAGGAGCGGCAGCCCATGGGCGAGAATACGTTGCCCTCGTAATTTTCACGCATCTTCTTTGCCGAAATGTAGTCGGGATAGAGGCGCTTTGACGAGCACTTAACCGCAAGGCGGGTAAGGTAGTCGTACTTTCCGCCCTTCAAGCAGTTGTTTTCGTCCAGAACGTAAATGAGCTTGGGGAACGCGGGGGTAACGTACACGCCCTTTTCGTTCTTGATGCCCTGATAACGCTGTTTTAAAATTTCCTCGATTATCATTGCGTTCTCTTCGATATACTCGTCGTTTTCGTCAAGATAGAGGAAAAGGGTTACGAAAGGCGACTGACCGTTTGTGGTCATCAGCGTGTTAATCTGATACTGAATGGTCTGAACGCCCGCCTTCAAAGCTTCCTTCAGACGCATTTCAACGAAGCGCGCCTTGGTTGCGTCGTCGATAGTGTCGCCGAAGGTTTCGTTGCACTGCTCGATATACTTGTCTTTCGAGCGTCTTAAATATTTGCCGAGGTGCGCGATATTAACCGACTGTCCGCCGTACTGCGAGGAAGCGACCGACGCGATAATCTGCGTGGTTACCGTGCAGGCGGTCTGGAAGGACTTGGGGCTTTCAATCATCTTGCCGTTCATAACCGTGCCGTTATCCAGCATGTCCTTAATATTAATAAGGCAGCAGTTGAAAATTGGCTGAATGAAGTAGTCCGCGTCGTGGAAATGGATTGCGCCGTCCTTGTGTGCTTTGGAAATATGCTCAGGCAGAAGAAGACGGCTGGTTAAGTCCTTCGAAACTTCGCCCGCGATTAAATCGCGCTGCGTGGAAGCGGTGCGCGCGTTTTTGTTGGAGTTTTCCTCCATAACGTCTTTATTGTCGTTTTTAATGAGCGAAAGAATGCTTTCGTCCGTGGTATTCGCTTTACGGACGAGGGCGCGCTCGTAGCGGTAAAGAATATACGCCTTCATAAGCGGGAACTTGCCCAGCTGCATAAGGTGTTCTTCCACCAGATCCTGTATCTGCTCTACGAGTATGCGCGCGCGGTGGCGTGAAGCAATATCCTCCACGATTGCCGAAATCTGCTCTTCGGTGATTCTGTCCTCGAAGTCAACCGCCTCGTTCGCCTTGCTTATGGCAACGAGTATCTTGTTTTTGTCAAATTCAGCCGTCGAGCCGTCGCGTTTAATAACTTTCATAGCATTCTCCTTCGCCTTCCGTAAAAACGGGTTCGTTGTTGATAATACCACATATTTTGTGGCCTGTCAATGCCCAAACCACAATATATTGTGGTCGGGTGCCCTTTTCGGGCGGCAGTGAAGTCAAGTATAAAGTAAACCGCAGGCGTTGTCAAGACCTGCGGCAAAAATTTTTTTATGAAAATTTTCAAAGGCGTTTTTTGGTAATTTATTGAAAATAATTTTCAAATTAACATTTTTACTTTGTAAACTTTTCAAGGTATTTAAGGTCCAGCTTCCACTCCCCGACCGCGTTTCTGCGGCGGTGCGCCTCGTTCGCCTCGCCGAGGGCTTTGCGGTAGTCGGAATAGGTGCAGCCGTTCACCTTCATAAAGTGTTCGCTTGCCTCTTTTTCACGTCCCGTAAGGGAAGTTCTGCCGATATGAATCACCTCGTGGCAGGCTTTGCAGACGGCAACGACGTCCGCAAGCCGCTGAATTTCGTTTTTTTCGTCATACTCCCACCGCTCGTGCGCTTCCAACCGCTTTGCGGGCGCGCCGCAAATCATACACCTGCCGTCCGCGCGGGCGTACGCCTCTTTTCTCACGACGTCCCACTGCGCGGGGGAGAGGATACTTCTTAAATTGCTGTACCAGCAGCTGTCGGGCACAAGCTCGAAATTCAGTTTAAGTTCCATACCGCCATTATACTATATTTTTAACAGAATATCAAGCGGCGCACCGCCCCTCACGTCATTGCGAGCGAAGCGAAGCAATCCAGAAGTGTGCGAAAAAACGGTATCGTCTGGATTGCCGCGTCGCTACGCTCCTCGCAATGACGTAAAGGCAAAACACTTGAAATGACAAGCCGCCCGCGGGAAATCCGCGGGCGGCTGCGTAACAGTAATATTAGTCAATCGAGTCGTAGAAACCGTCTACGTCAGCGAAGCCGTCCTCGCGTTCGCGGCGGATAGTTGAAGTTTCGTTCTTCTTGGTCGTGTCCACCGTCGTGGTGGTAGTGATAACCGCGTCCGACGGATACTGAGCCTGAACGGGTTGCGAAATTTCTTCCTGCGCGGGCTGAGGCAAAGCCTGAACGGGCGGTGCGGAAATCTGGGGCGTGAAGTTCACGGGCACGCCGCCGTGCATCTTGTAGAATTCAAGCTGCATCTTAGCGAACTCCGCTTCCATTTTTGCAAGCACGACCGCCGTCGCGTCGCCCGACTGTGCGGGCATCTGCACGGGCTGCTGATAATACTGCGGCATTTGCACAGGCATCTGCATGGGCTGTACGAATCCGCCCATCATATTCTGCCGAGCCTTGATTTCTGCAAGCTCCGCCTTGATTTCGGCAAGTACCGAATTATCCGTTGCGGCAACGTACTGCACGGGCTGCTGCGCCTGCATAGGCTGTTGCATAGGTTGCTGAACAGGCTGTTGTTGCATTTGCTGCTGAGGTTGCTGAGGCATCTGCTGCTGCATAGCCATTGAAGCCATACCAGCTCCCGCCTGAGCCTGAGCGCGTATCTTTTCAAGCTCCGCCTGCTGTTTAGCCATAGCAAGCTCGCGCTCGGCTTGCAGTTTCTCCTGCTGAAGTCTGCGCTCTTCCTCGCGACGCTCCTTTTCTTCTGCCTTACGGGCTTTGATTTCCTCGCGCTCTTCCTTTGACTTTCTGCGTTTCTTCGCAACTACGATTATTATTATAAGAAGTATGATAAGCGCAAGCGCAATCAAAAGCCAAGCCCAGATAGGAAGTCCCAGCCACGTTTTGGTTGCAAAGTCTTTTACTCCGCTGAGCATTGCCGCCGCGCCGCTCTTGGGCACCTTGTACTCAACCATAGCGGTGGCTTGCTTGCTTTCGCCCACTCCGCCTTCAAACTCAAAGTTGTCGGCGTCTTCGCCATAAAGGAACGCGTCAACGAAGAAGGTACTGCCGCCCTTGAATTCAACCTCGGAAAGCTGAACCTTGCTGTTGTCGTAATATCTGTAATCCATTCCGACGTCTACTGTGCCGTCGTTTATTTTTTCCTGCCAGGGCACGAGCGCGTTATTTTTTGCGCCGTCCTTGCCTTTAAGATTCCAGTTTGAAACAAGCTTTGCGCGGTTAATCGTCCAGGGCAGTTCAAGCTTGTTGCCCCTTACTACGGGCTTTGCAGCCTCGTCCGAAGCAAGCGCAAGTCTTACGGGTGCAACCTCCTCTTCTTCCTTGGGCAGGTTCCACTTGTAGTTTTTGGCAAGCTCTAAATACGCCGTATAGGTCCCCGCGTTGCGGTAACTTGCACCGCCCGTTACGGTTACTATACCGTCCTCAATAAGCTTTTTAAACGCGTCGTCAAAGTGTTCTTTAAGGTCCACGTCATAGCCCGTAAAGGTCATTTCCGAAATTACGGGAAGGTCTACAAGCTTGCTTTCTATCGTGTAATCCACGTTCGCGCCCGAGAGATAATAGCCGCCCTCTTCGCCAACCTGAGTTAACGCAACTTTGATTTTATAATCGCCCGCGTCGGTAAGATAAGCCTTGTAATTTGCGGGGTCTTTCAGCTGTTCGGGGGTAAGGGTTGCAAGCTCGTTGCCGTCCTTGTCGCAAATCTTTATTTCGTAGAACGGTTCGGGCAGAGGGTCGCCGTCAACCGTAACCTTAACGCCCAGCTTCACGTCGCCGAAGGTTGAGCCTGCGCCGGTAACTTCCACCTTTGCCTGCGTAAGTCCCTCGCCTGCGTCAAAGGTGCTCGTAAGCACCGAACCGTCCGCAAACTCGTAGTTGCCGGTATCCTTAAGCTCTGCGCGCACGCTTACGTTGATTACGTGTTCTTTATCCGCATACTGGTACAGCAGAGTTAAAGTTTCCTCCGCGCCCATGGGATTCGCGGTATCGCCGTCAAGCACGTTGTCGGTTACCGTATGCACCGTACCGCCCGCGTCCGTATAGCTGAAAGAATAAAGATATTTCAGCGCGTTGCCGTAGGTATCCTGACAGTCAACAACCTTAACCGCGCGGTCCTCGTCGGTACTGTCGGGAAGAACTCCCGGAACCCAGGTGATAATCTTTACTATCGTCTTTGTGATTTCCCAGTCGTAAGTGAAATCTGCGGGGCGCACGTAGTTGGGGTTGCTGAGCGTCGGCGCAAAGTTGACCGCGGTATGGTGTGCGCCTAAGGTAGTGGGCGCGGGTCTTTCGTCCGTAGTCGTTATATCCGCCGCGGTAAGTCCGACGGGCAGATTATCGGGATTTACTCTGGTTTTTACGCCGTAGCCCTTTTTGAATACGGGCATACCGTCGGCAAAGTTATTCCACTTATTGCCGTCGCCCACGTACTGCCACTGCCATTCCAGCTCGTCAAGGTCAATAGTCGCCTGATTTATTTTATAGTTTAAAGTAAAAGTCGTATCGGGGAAAGCCATTATCGAGCTGTCGTAAGCTTCGATAACTACGCTAACCGAGTAAGTGCCGCAGTCGGTCTTCTTTTTGTCGCCCGTGTAGCTGTTTGCCTTCACCTGCACGTAGCTTTCCGCCGCAAGAGTATCGTCAAATACTTTAAAGGTGTACTCTTTGCCTACGTAATCAAGCTGTAAAACTCCGCTGCCGTCCAGATCGGCTTTACCGATTTTAACGGGGCTGCCGCCGTCAACGGTGTACTGCCAGATAATATCGTCCTCGGTAAAGCTTGCGTCGGGCGCAAGCACTTCAAAGGTCTGCGTAAATGCAGTTATGTTATAATTTGAATTGCTGTTCGTGGAGCTTGCGTTTTCAAGCTCTATCGTAAGCGTGTATTCGCTTATGTTCAGGTTGTTGGGAATAGTAAGCTTATAGCTGTCGGTAACCGAATCATAAGCTACGCTTACGGGGAAAGGCACGTTGACGCCCGTCTGTGAGTAAGAAGCTTTAAGCTCGAGCGTAGCCTTATCGGCACTGTCAATTCCGGGAATACGAGCGGTGATTTCCATCGACTTGTTCTTTTTCCATTCCCAGTCGCCCGTCGTTGTGGTTGCCGAAATACTCGTAGATTTGGGGGTTATCTTCAAGCCGCCCGTAAGGGTTAACGGGTCGCTGCCGCCAGTTGCCCATTCGCAGTTATCGGTATCTTTAAGGGTATAAGTAACGTTATACGTACCGCCCTTGGTCGCTTCAAGAACGCAGTTGCCCGAAGCGTCTGTTGCGCCCACGGTCATATCCGTAGAGTCCACGGTTATATCTATTAATTCAGATACATCCGTAAACCTGAACGGGCAGGAGATACCCGTAAACGGCTGCTCACTTAGTGAAGCAAGCGTAGGCACGGGTACGACCGCTTTTTTGATTGTGAACGAAACGTCTTTGGTATCTGTGTCAGTATCCGACGGCGCCCAGGTAGCCGTACAGCCGGGTAAAATATCAAATGAAACCGTATAAGTTCCGCTTAGGCTTGCAGTCCACACGTTACCGTTAAGGGGGTTTGCGCCCGAATCGGGATCTGCGCCCGTTACGTCATGTGTGTAAAGAGTTGCGCCGGTATTATCTACAATCTTTGAAATTGCTACCTTATTTTCGTTATATATAAAAGTAAAGTTATGATTATCACTGTCATAATTTACCGAAGAATTATCAACTTTCGCAGATACGGTTTCGTAAACAGTTTCGCTCATTGTTACCGAAGAACTATACTGGTTTTTCGAACTTGACGCAGTACAACAACCCGCGCTATAACCAAAGTAGGCTACATACGTTTGAACTGTATCTGAGTTATTTGTCATTGTTATTGCAGGTATACTTCCATTTGCTCTCTTAGTGCCATTGTCGCTACCACTATCAGCATAAGTAATCGTAGAAACAACGTAATTTTTACCGTCTGCACTGGTAGGTCTGTTGCCCAAATAACAAGAAATGGTCATCCCCGAGGACTTGTCGCTTGCCGCAGGGTCGTCAGCCGTGTTGCCATAGTAGAAAACATCGCCCCTGGCAGGTGCCGTACCACCGCTCTGACGAGTAAGCGTGAAGGTTTGCGCAAAAGAAAATTTTACGGTGTATTCCGTTTTTGCCGGTACCGTAACGGTCGCACTGAAAGCAGTATAGCAGCCTATGCCTTGCACACAGTAATTCGTCTTTGTTCCTGTCGCCACTTTTGACGAGGGATTAAACGAAACTGTACCATACGTACCGTTCACCCCGCCCATACTTGAAACACCAACTGTTGTCCAGCCGGTGGTATTCACATACATTTTCGCACTGAGTTGCTGATATGTAACCGCGCCGGTTACAGCCGCCGCGCTTGCCGTTTTTGTATTGTTTCTACCCGAAAAAGGCAATACAAAAGCACAGCATAATAATGCTGCGCATAAAAATGACAAGATTAAAGATAGCCAAAGCCTT
>JAIEAS010000070.1 GCA_029071285.1 Clostridia bacterium | reverse complement strand
ACTTTCGGATATAGGGATAGTAAAATATAACGGCGACGAGAGGTTTCTGACTTTCGGAATAAGCGATAAAGTTATTGCCAACGACTGCTGTAAAGCGGCGTATGTCAAGGGCGCGTTTCTTGGCGGAGGAAGCTGTACCCTTCCTGAAGAAAGTGTTTTAAGCCGTACCGGATATCACCTTGAAATCGTATTTTCAAATAAGATAGCCGCAAACGATTTCTGTGAACTTTTGTGTTCGTTTGAGATACTTGCAAAACTTGTTGCCCGCAAGGATTCCGCAGTCGTCTATGTTAAGAGCAAAGAGGTTATTTCTGATATTTTACATGTTTTATCTGCATACAGCTGTCTTGAAAAATTGAACAAATTGGTTGAGTTAAAGGATAAAACGAACAACGCCAACAGAGTCAATAACTGTTCTGTATCAAATATTGATAAAACGGTAACCGCGTCGGTAAATCAGGTGCGTGCAATTGAAATTATAAGCGGCACAGTGGGGCTTCAAAGCCTTGATAAAATGCTGTTTGACGTAGCTGAAGCCAGACTTGCCGACAAGAATGCGTCTATGCAGGAGCTTGCGTGCAGGCTTTCAATTTCAAAGAGCTGCATAAACCACAGAATGAGAAAGATTTTAGACCTTGCAAAATCGTTGGATAAGGACTGAGGTAGAATTATGACTGATTTCGTACATCTTCATCTGCACACAGAATATTCGCTTTTAGACGGCGCGTGCAAGATTGACAGTTTAATAAATTACTGTAAGGCAAACGGAATCAATACCGTTTGTATGACCGACCACGGCAATATGTACGGGGCGCTGCAATTTGCAGAAAAGGCCGCTGTTGCAGGATTGAAGTACATAATCGGCTGCGAATTTTATATGACCAAAGATATGGCGGACAAGACTGCGAATACCGCCGAACATTTAATTCTTTTAGCCAAAAACAGGAAGGGTTATATTAATCTCGTTCAGCTGGATTCTATGGCGTTTGTTGACGGATTTTACTATAAGCCGAAAATTGATTACAAGGTTTTAAAAGAACATTCCGAGGGTGTAATCTGTCTTTCTGCGTGCCTTGCGGGCGGTATTCCGAGAAGGTTGCTTGCCGGAGATTATGGCGGCGCAAAGGCAATGGCGCTGGACTTAAAAGATACGTTCGGTGAAGATTTTTATATTGAAATTCAGGATCACGGCATAGAAGAAGAGAAAAGGGTAGTGCCACTTCTTGTTAAGCTTGCGAACGAAATAGGCGTCGAGCTCGTTGCAACGAACGACGTGCACTATCTTTCAAAGGACGATGCTCAGCTTCAGGACGTTCTGATGTGCATTCAGATGAAAAAGCAGCTTGACGATCCCAAACGAATGAAGTTTTCAACCGAAGAATTTTATTTCAAGACGGGCGACGAAATGGCTGCCTTGTTCCCCAACTTGCCCAAGGCAATTGCGAATACGCGCGTAATTGCGGACAAAGTTACCGAGCCCGCGTTCAATCTTAAAAACGGTTATCCCGTTAAAGATACTTCGTTAATACCTATGTACGAACCGGAGGACGGCTCAACCGCGGTTGAATACTTAAGAAAACTTACCGCAGACGGCTTGAAAATGCGCTACGGCGATAAGCTTTCACAGCGTGAGCTGGACCGCGCAGAGTATGAGCTGGGTATTATCTGCGGTATGGGTTATGCGGATTACTATCTTGTAGTCTGGGATTTTATAAACTGGTCTAAAAAACAGGGTATTCCGGTAGGACCCGGGCGCGGTTCTGGCGTAAGTTCGATTGTTGCTTATTCAATAGGTATTACCGACGTTGAACCTCTGCAGTATGACTTGCTGTTCGAAAGATTTCTTAATCCCGACCGTGTTTCTATGCCTGACTTCGATATTGACTTCTGTACCGACAGACGCGAGGAAACTATCGATTACGTGCGCAGAAAATACGGCAGAGAGAACGTCTGCCAGATTGTAACTTTCGGTACGATGGCGGCAAAGAACTCGATAAAGGACGTCGGCAGAGTTATGCGTGTGCCTTATTCCGAGACGGACAGGCTCACAAAAATAATGGACGGCAAAACCTCTATATCTGATCTTTTGGGACGCCGCATAGAAGGCGCGCGCAAGAAGTTTGAAGCTGAAACCGACGAGGATAAAAAGGCGGACCTTGAAGCAAAACTTGAAGAACTGAAGGTTGCTAAAAATACCGAATTTTGCGAAATCTATGAAACCGACGACGCATTACGTCGTGTAATCGATATGGCGTTGAAGGTAGAGGGTATGCCCAGACAAACGGGCATACACGCAGCGGGCGTGGTTATTTGTCAGAAGAGAATTGCCGACAACGTTCCTCTTTCGAGGAACGGCGAAGATATTACTACGCAGTTTGTCGCTAAAGAGATTGAAGCGCTCGGAATGTTAAAAATGGACTTCCTTGCGCTAGTTACGCTTACCGACATTAAAAAGTGCGTGGACTATATAAAAGAAGATTTTAGTATTGACATTAATTTTAATGAAATAGGTTA
>JAIEAS010000007.1:1220-4334 GCA_029071285.1 Clostridia bacterium | reverse complement strand
CGCGCGTAAGTGATTTGCGAAATTCTTGATACCTCGGATAAAATGCGCGAGTTTTTAAACGGCAAAGAGAAGAAGTCCGATTTGCTTGCGGGCAAGTCGCTGATTACGCTGTTTTATGAAAACAGCACGCGCACCCGCGTATCCTTCGAGCTTGCGGGCAAGTACCTCGGCGCGAATGTCGTGAACATTTCCGCGGCGTCGAGCTCGGTGCAGAAGGGCGAAACGCTTGTCGATACGGGCAAGACGCTGGACGCAATGAAGATTGATTTTATCGCAATACGCCACCCTATGGCGGGCGCGCCGAGATTGCTTGCGCAGAACGTAAAGGCAAGCGTTTTAAACGGCGGCGACGGTATGAACGAGCATCCCACTCAGGCGCTTTTGGACATGCTTGCGCTCAAAAGAAAATTCGGCAAAATCAAAGGACTTAAGGTTGCGATTTTAGGCGACATAAAGCACAGCAGAGTTGCAAAAAGCAACCTTTTCGGACTTACAAAGCTAGGGGCGGAAGTGTACATGTACGCGCCCGAAACGCTTATGCCCAAAGAGATTGCGCGGCTCGGCGCAAAGGTTGCAAAATCGCGCGAAGAGGCAATCGAAGGCGCGGACGGCGTTATGGGACTGAGAATACAGCTCGAGCGCCAGAACGGCGGATTGTTTCCGTCGCTGTCCGAGTACAGTAAATTTTACGGCGTAAAGGACGAACTTTTGAAGTACGCCAAAAAAGACGCGGTAATTCTTCACCCTGGTCCCGTAAACAGGGGAGTTGAACTTACGCCCACGCTGATAGACGGCGAAACGAGCGTAATCGAAGAACAGGTCAGCTGCGGCGTCGCGGTAAGAATGGCGCTTTTAAAATTGCTTTCCGAATACAGGGAGAAAAACTTATGAAATTACTTATAAAAAACGGCACGCTGGTGCTTGGCGGCGGAGAGAAAAAAGCGGATATTTTAATCGAGGACGGCAAAATTTCGAAGATAGGGGAAAATCTGACCGCCGACTGCAAGATTGTTGACGCAAGCGGAAAACACGTTTTGCCCGGTCTTATCGATATGCACGTTCATTTGCGCGAACCCGGCTTTGAAGGCAAAGAGGATATCGAAAGCGGTTCAAAAGCGGCAGTAGCGGGCGGATTTACGCAGGTTTGCTGTATGCCCAACACAGACCCCGTCTGCGATAACGCGGTGGTCGTCAATTATATCAAAAACAGACAGCGCGAAGTAAACCTCTGCAAAATCAACCCGATAGGCGCGATTACCAAAGGCGAAAGCGGCGCGGCAATGTCGGATATAGGCAAAATGAAAAAAGCGGGCGCGGTTGCAATCAGCGACGACGGAAAGTCGGTAATGGATTCAAACATTATGCGCCTTGCTATGGAGTACGCAAGCGGCTTCGGGTTAAAATGCCTCTGCCACTGCGAGGATATCAACCTCGTCGACGGCGGCGTGGTGAACGAGGGCTACAACTCAACCCTTACGGGACTTAAAGGTAGTCTTCGCGCGGCGGAAGACATTATGATTGCGCGCGATATCGCCCTTGCGGAAAGTCTGAACGTTCCCGTGCATATCTGCCACGTTTCAACCTACAGCGGAGTGGAAATTATCCGCAGCGCCAAAAAACGCGGCGTAAAGGTTACCGCGGAAACATGTCCGCACTACTTTATTCTGACAGACGATATTATAACGGGCTTCGATACAAACACCAAAGTAAATCCTCCCGTGCGCGAGGATAAGGACAGACAGGCGATTATTGCAGGAATTAAGGACGGCACGCTCGACTGCATAGTTACCGACCACGCACCGCACTCGCTGAAAGATAAGCAGGTAGAGTACAACCTCGCGGCGTTCGGAATAAGCGGTATAGAAACCAGCTTTGCGCTCAGTTATACCTACCTCGTAAAAACGGGCATACTTAGCCTTTGCGAACTGTCGCAAAAAATGAGCAAAGCTCCTGCGGAAATACTGAACCTTGAAGGCGGCGAGCTCAAAGCGGGCGCGGCTGCGGATATTACCGTGGTGGATTTAAACAAAAAGTATAGAATAGACAGCAATAAATTCCTGTCAAAAGGCAAAAACACCCCGTTCAACGGCTTCGAAGTCTGGGGCAAAGTAGTCTGCACAATCGTGGACGGAGAAATTAAATACGAGGTATAAAAATTATGGTTGATAAGCTGATAGAAAAAATAATCGCACTGCAAAACCCTACCTGCGTAGGACTTGATACCGATTTCAATTATCTGCCCGACGATATGAAAGCGGGCGTAAAAGATTTTGACGGAGCGGCAAAGCGCATAACCGAGTTCAATAAAAATATTATCGACAAAGTTTGCGACATAGTGCCTTCCGTAAAGGTGCAGATTGCATACTACGAAATGTACGGCGAAAGCGGCGTTAAGGCTTTTAACGACACAGTTAATTATGCGAAGAACAAGGGGCTTATCGTAATTGCCGACTGCAAGCGCAACGACATAGGTTCAACCGCAAGCTGCTACGCAAAAGCTTATCTCGGCGAAACCGAAGTGGGCGGCAACAAGATAAACGCGTTTAACGCCGATATGCTGACCGTGAACGGCTACCTCGGCACCGACGGAATAGAGCCTTTCATAAAAGAGATAAAGGCGCACGACAAATCGATTTTCGTACTTGTAAAAACCTCAAATCCTTCGAGCGGCGAATTGCAGAATTTAAAGCTTGAAAGCGGCGAGTACGTGTACGAACATATGGGAAAATTAGTTGAAAAATGGGGCGCGGACACGGTAGGAAAATACGGCTATTCCGAAGTCGGCGCAGTGGTAGGCGCAACCCACCCCGAAGAAGCCGAAAATTTAAGAAAACTTTTAAAAAGCACCTTTTTCCTCATCCCCGGATACGGCGCTCAGGGCGGCAGCGCGCAGATGCTCAAAGTCTGCTTTGACAAACACGGCCTGGGCGGCGTAGTAAACAGTTCGCGCGGAATAATCTGCGCCTACAAAAACGCGGCGTACGCAGGAAAAAATTACGCGGAAGCTGCCCGCGCGGCTTGTATCGATATGCAAAAAGATCTTAGCGGCGTAATAGGCAAAATGGGTAAATAATGAAAGATTTAACTGCAACAATAAAAGAAAATAAATTAATC
>JAIEAS010000007.1:0-1210 GCA_029071285.1 Clostridia bacterium | reverse complement strand
ATCGCCGAAAACATTTACGAGCTCACCGTAACCCTGCCCGAAAAGCTTGAAATTAAGGGCGGACAGTTCGTCAATATTTCCACGGGCGACAACTCGCAGCTTTTGCGCCGTCCTTTCGGCGTAATGAAAGCCGAGGGCAGGGATATAACCCTTTGCTATCAGGTTAAGGGCACGGGCACGCAAAATCTTGCAAATTTAAAAGCGGGACAAACGCTGAAAGTTTTGCTTCCGCTTGGCAACGGGTTTGCTTTAAAGGGTTATAAAAAAATCGCGGTAATCGGCGGCGGCGTGGGGATTTTTCCTCTGATTGCAACCATTCGCGCAAATCCCGAAATTGATTTTTACACCTACGCGGGTTTCAGAAACAAAGCCGCGGTGTGCCTTTTGGATGAGCTTAAAAAAAGCAAGTCGCTTACCGTTACCACCGACGACGGCAGTTACGGCGAAAAGGGCAACGCGGTTTCCGCATACCTTGCGGACGCGGATAAATTAAAGCCCGACTGCATTATTGCCTGCGGTCCGCCGATAATGCTCAAAATTTTGAAACAGCGCCTTGAAGAGTGCGGCAACAAAATTCCATGCCTCGTATCTCTGGAAGAGAGAATGGGTTGCGGCATAGGCGCGTGTCTTGTGTGCGTATGTAAAAAGAGCGCAGGCGGAAACACGCGGGTTTGCAAAGACGGTCCCGTATTTGATATAAATGCAGTTGAGCTATGAGCGCGGTATTAAGAACTCTTGATAAAATCAGCGAAAACGAATATATCGTTGCAAAAAGAAAGGGCGGTTTAGGCGTTTTATTTATTTCAATGCTAATCTACGGCTCGGGTTCGACCGCCGGCTTTTCGTTCTGGCTGTTTTTCGGCAGTTTTGATTCCACAATAACGTTTTTGTACGTTTTGGGATTTATAGGGTTAGGCTTTATAATTCTTATAGCGGGAATTTGCCTGACAGTGCAATATTTCAAAACCCCAAGATATCCCGTAACCTTTAAAAAGGGAAATTTTTATTTCGGAAAAAAATTAAAGTGTAACCCGATGAAACTCGGCGGTATCTGCGGTGATCCCGCCAAACCCGATTTATACAACGAAATGAAGTACGGAACTATGTATTTTTCAATAAACGGGGAAAGGCATAAATTCCGTTTTGTAGCTGAACTTGACGCGGTGGGAGTAACAATCGCAAAAATCAAGGACGAATACACCCGATACTT
>JAIEAS010000069.1 GCA_029071285.1 Clostridia bacterium | reverse complement strand
ATAAATAACCGTCGGGTGAAAATAAAAATTTCGTAATCTGTCGGGTGAGTTACGGCAAGGAGTAATTTTGACTTTTATACAGATTATAGACCTTTTCACCTTTTACGGCATTGACGTTGCGGTTCTCGCGCTTGCAACCGCGGTACTCACGCAGGTTCTTAAAATCACCGTCTTTAAAAAAGTGCAGAAAAAAATTCTGACCTTTATTCCCTTCACGATAGGAACGCTGCTGTATGCAGTATATGCGGCGGTGCGCAATCTGAGTGTGGAATACCTGTTGGAAAACTACGCGGAAATTCTTGAACACGGGCTTGCGATAGGCTCGCTTGCCACCCTTCTGTACGTTTTGTACGAGCAGTTTATAAGGAAGAAGAACGGGCTTTCCGAAACCGAGCAGGTGGTGTCCGCGTTAATCGAAGGCTACGTTCCCGCCGACAGCGTTGAAAAAGTTGCAAAGGAAGTTTCCGAGGCGATTTTAAAGGACGTAACGGGCAACGGTGCTAAGCTTTGCGAAGAGATTATCGCGGCAAGCGCAACCGAAGAAATCAACGAGCGGGATATTCAGCTTTTATCTAAATTGATAATTGAAACGCTTGCGCATATTTCAACCAGATAATGCCGTAAAATAAGCCCCGCGGAAACCCGCGGGGCTTAAACTTTATGATTAAATTATTGCGGTTAAATTACGGCTTAACCAAGTTTTGTCCAAGAACTCGTACCGGTCTTAATACCGTCTCCGTTACTGGACCAATTAGGTACGCCAAGACTGTACTTAGCGCCGTCTTCAATGGTACCTGTTACAGTCGCCGTCGAAATCCATTTGCTACCACTTTGCATGAAACCGCAAATAACGGTTGTAACATCTGTAGAATCGACAGCCACTTCAGCGGTTACCGAGCCGGAAGACTGAATAGCTATTTCCTCCTCGCCAATCTTAATATAGCCGGTTTCAAGTTCAGCAGCACTCAAGCCCCAAGTACTCGGCAGAGTGAATATAATAGTTGCTTTTACGCCGTCCGCAAACGTTATTTTTGCGGCATAATCAAGAGGAAGTTCGGGCTCTTCAACGGTTTCGCTCGATATTTTAACGTTAGTTCCGTCAAACTCGATGGTGTAAAGACCTTCTTGCTTAATTATTATATTATCACCGGATTGCAAATACCCAAGTCCTGCGGTAACAGCAGAATAACCGTAATTGGGGACACCTGTACCCCAGTTAGGCGTGCCGTTACTCTCGGTATCATACGTAGTCGAATAAGAAGCAATCTTGAACTCCGCACCTGCGGCAAACTTTTTGGTAACAGTTAACGGGCTCTCCGGAGAAGCAGTAGCTCCAAGGTCATATTTAGCCGTGCATTTCCAGCTGCTGATACCACCTACAAGATAATAATGTCCGTCGTAAAGCACGTCGGTTTTGCCGTCGGTCATCTCGATTTCCCACTGGCTGTTATCTTCATAGTAACGCAGATAGAAAGTGTACGTGCCCGTATCGTTGGCTGTAACTACGTTGCTTTCAATTTCGATGCCGTGGTTCACGGAGGGGTTGCCGCCGAATTTTTCGGGTACTTTTCCGTCTATAAGGAAGGTCAGTTCGTCGCCTTCAACCAGCGACAAAGTATTTCCTTCTACCGTATATTTATATTTAGCTGTGTCGCCGGAGGCAATTTCCGCACTTACCAACGTAAGAGCCGTTCCGCCTTTAGTAACGGCTACTGTGGGAGCAGTGTCACCGGGATCTTCAGGACCGGGATTTTCAGGACCGGGATTTTCAGGACCGGGGTTTTCAGGACCGGATTGTGCGGGTGTCTTTACGTAGTGGCAGACGTCACATTCGTTGTCGTCGCCCCAAACGTGTACCGCATAGCCAGACTTATATTCCTTGTCGCCCTCTTTAAGGTCGCCGCAATCTGCTACGTGCCAGTGTCCGGTTGCATCATTCTTCCAATCTTTTGAATAGGTGTGCGTGTGTTCGTCTTTAGCACAGCCTGCGAGTACGCCGCCAACCGTTAATGCTGTAGCTGCCGCAATAGCCGCCAAGATTTTTGCTTTTTTCATACATTTTCCTCACTTAAAAAATTTTTATGTTATTTGAAAATATTAAATAATTTAATCTTTTCATTAGCACCTTGTTTGT
>JAIEAS010000068.1 GCA_029071285.1 Clostridia bacterium | reverse complement strand
TTGTGTTTGTCCGCGGGCTGTTTTTTGCGATATATGCGGCTATACTGTTTGAATTGGTTACGTTCGGCGGAATTACCGTTGCAATACTGGTGTTTATACCGACCTATTTAATTTCTTTGGCGTTTTGCTGGTTTGTGACCGATTTTTGCAAAGTTGTCAACAAAAAATGCGTTTTTGTTTTGCCTGCAGTACTTGCTCTTGCTAATAGCGTAATAATGGTAGTGTTGGTGAACGTCGTTTTCAGAGTTGTGATAGTTATCGTATAATAACTGATATTTTTCGCATAATAGTTGTATGAAAAAAATATTAGCGATTCTCGGTACAGCTTGTTTATTTGTCGGCAGTACCGCGGCTGCCGGCACACAACTTACACCGGCAGCGGAAAGTGTTTCTCTTACTAAAGGTTGCCGTGCGGCTTATCTGATGGATTACGGCACCGGCGAATGTATATATAAAGAAAACGAAACCAAGCGTACGCCCATTGCAAGCGTATGTAAGGTTATGACGCTGACCCTTTGTTTCGATGCAATAAACGAAGGCAGACTTTCGCTTGACGACGTTATAACCGCCAGTGAAAACGCGGCGGGTATGGGCGGTTCGCAGGTGTTTTTGGGCAGCGGATGCCAATATCCCTTGGGACAGTTAATAAAGAGCATTATCGTGTGCTCAGCCAACGACAGCTGTGTAGCTGTTTCAGAGGCGATTGCGGGCAGTGAAGAGGGTTTTGTTGCGCAGATGAACAAAAAGGCTACGGAACTCGGCTGTACGGATACTCTGTTTGCAAACTGCACAGGCCTTCCAAAAGAAACTCAGTATTCATGCGCAAAGGACGTTGCTATTATGTTCCGTAACTTGCTTGAAAACGAGTGCTATTATAATTACAGCAAAATATGGCTTGAAGACTTCGTTCATCCCGATAACAGGGTTACTTCGATGACCAATACCAACAAGCTAATAAGGAAGTACTCAAATTGTGACGGCGGTAAAACGGGTTTCACTAACGAAGCGGGATTCTGCCTCACGGCAACGG
>JAIEAS010000067.1 GCA_029071285.1 Clostridia bacterium | reverse complement strand
GGATGGACGGCTGCGAGTACATTTCCAAGGCGAGTGAAAATATCCCTCTGGCCGTAAAGCTTCAGCTTCCGTCCTGCGTGCCCGCAACCCCGTTTGAAACGAGCGGAGCGGTTCTCGGCGGTGGCGAAATTTCAAAATATATCAAAAAAGATTATATCTTCGGCTTGGGCGAATTTATGAATTACCCCGGCGTAATAAACTGCGATAAGGACGTTCTGAAAAAGCTCGAAGCGGCGCACGCCGAGGGCAAGATAATCGACGGGCACGCGCCTGCGGTTTACGGCAAGGATTTAAACGCCTACCTCTGCGGCGGAATTTCAACCGACCACGAGTGCGTTACCAAAGAGGAGATTGAGGAAAAAATTTCAAAGGGTATGTACGTACATATCCGCCACGGCTCGTCCACGCAGAACCTCGGCAACGCGAAATTTATCACTAAGGAAAACGCACGCAGATTTATTCTCTGCACGGACGACAGACACGCCGCCGACTTAAAGGAGAAGGGACACCTTGACGACGCGCTGCGCCGCCTGGTTGCGGACGGGCTCGACCCTATAACCGCGGTTACCTGCGCGACCCTCAACTGCGCGGAGTGCTACGGACTCAAATGGCGCGGCGGTATCGCGCCCTTCTGGTTCGCAGACTTGGTAGTTGTTGATAATCTTAAAAACTTCAACGCCCGCTACGTTCTGAAGAACGGCAAACTCGTCGCAAAGGACGGTGCGCCCCTTTTCGACACCTCGAAGCGTTATCTGCCCAAATCCGTTCTCGGCACCGTTCACGTGAAAGAGCTGAAAGCGGACGACTTTAAAATAGATATCAAGGGCAACAAAGTCAAGGCAATGACAATCGAGCCGGGCGGAGTGGTTACAGGTTGCGAGGTTGTAGAAGTAAAAAAGATTGACGGCGATATAGACGTTAAGGGCACCGACCTTCTGAAATTAGTAGTGGTCGAGCGCCACAAGATGACGGGAAATATCGGCAAGGCAATTTTCAAGGGCTACGGCTTAAAGGGCGGCGCAATGGGAATTACTATCGCGCACGACTCGCACAATATAATTCTTCTCGGCGACGATAACGAGGCTATGGCGAAAGCCGCAAACAAGCTAAGAGAGATAGGCGGCGGTATGGTTCTCGTGGAAAGCGGGGGTGAAACCCACTATCTTACTCTGGATATCGCGGGACTTATGTCCTCGCACAACGCCGAGGATTTGCAGAGCTACAGCCGCGCGATTATCGAAGAGGCGCACGGTATGGGTGTAAAGAGGGAGTACGAAGCGTTTATGTCGCTTGCCTTTTTATCCCTTGCGGTTATCCCCAGACTGAAAATTTTGGACACCGGACTTTTCGACGTGGAAAAATTCTCGTTCACGCCGCTCGAAGCAGAATAATTTATCACGCGCCCGCGGAAAATCCGCGGGCGCGTTAATTTTCCAAAATAAGTCAATAAAATATCAGGAATTAACCGAAAAAAATTTTACATATTTTTCCTTATGTAGTACAATTATACTGACTAATAATGTAGGGTAGTGTGCCCTGCTTTAAAAACGGAGTAATTTATGGGCTTAATTAAATTCATTCTCGGTTCTGACAGCCGAAGGTCGGTTAAAAAACTTAATAAACTTGCCTTGAAGGTTGAAGAACTCGAACCTAAATACGCGGCTATGTCCGACGAAGAGTTAAAGGGACAGACCAAAATATTAAAGGACAGGCTTGCAGCGGGCGAAACGCTTGACGATATTCTGTTCGACGCGTTCGCGGCGTTAAGGGAAGCGAGTTGGCGCGTTCTTAAAATGAAGCACTTCCACGTGCAGATAATAGGCGGTATCTGCCTGCATCAGGGCCGTATCGCGGAAATGAAGACGGGCGAAGGTAAAACCCTCGTTTCAACCCTGCCCGCATATCTCAACGCGCTGACGGGCAAGGGCGTGCATATCGTAACCGTCAACGACTATCTTGCAAAGCGCGACGCCGAATGGATGGGCAAGGTTCATAAGTTTATGGGCTTAACCTGCGGCGTTGTAGTCCCCGGTATGGACGACGAGGAAAAGAAAAAGGCTTATCAATGCGATATAATTTACGCCACCAACAACGAGCTTGGCTTCGACTACCTCAGGGACAATTTAAAGACTTCTATCCCCGCAATGGTTCAGAGGGAGCTTAACTTCTGTATCATCGACGAGGTCGACTCGATTCTTATCGACGAGGCGAGAACCCCGCTCATTATTTCGGGCCGCGGCGGCGAAAGCTCGAAGCTGTACGAGGACGTTGATAAATTCGTAAGAACTTTGTCGGGCGGCTTCGACGACGACAAAAAGGACGCCGAGAAAAAGACTCCTTCCAAGCGTAAAAAGGACCTCAGCGAAGAGGACCAGAAGGCGAACGAAGAGCTTGCAAAAATTTTGCAGGAAATGGAAAACTGGGACTATATAATTGACAGAAAGGACAAGTCGGTAACCATTACCGAAAAGGGCGCGGAAAAAGCCGAGCGTTTCTTCAATATACCCAACCTCGGCGACATTGAAAACGCCGATTTGAACCACCACATTCAGCAGGCGTTAAAGGCGCACGAGCTTTTCAAACGCGACGAGGACTATATCGTTTCCGCCGACGGCGAAATTCTGATAGTAGACGAGTTCACAGGCCGTGTTCTTAATGGCAGACGTTATTCGGACGGACTTCATCAGGCTATCGAGGCGAAGGAAAAGGTTAAGGTCAAGGACGAAAACAAGACCCACGCAACCGTAACCTTCCAGAACTATTTCAGACTGTACGCAAAACTCTCGGGTATGACGGGTACCGCCAAGACCGAAGAGGACGAGTTCAGAACAATTTACTCTCTGGACGTAGTTGAAATTCCCACCAACCGCCCCGTGCAGAGGGTGGACTACGCCGATATGATTTATTCCACGGTAGAGGGCAAAAAGCGCGCTATCGTGAACGAAGTCGTCGAGCGCCACGAGAAGGGTCAGCCCGTGCTTATCGGTACGGTAACCGTAGACAAATCGGAAGAGATTTCAAGACTTTTAAGACGAAACGGCGTTAAGCACAATATCTTAAACGCGAAAAACCACGAGCGCGAGGCAGAAATCGTCGCGCAGGCGGGCAGATACGGCGCGGTTACAATCGCCACCAACATGGCGGGCCGCGGTACCGATATTCTCTTGGGCGGCAACCCCGAATACCTTGCCAAAAAGCGTATGCGCGAAGAGGGCTACGACCACGATATGATAGAAGTTGCAATCTCTTACGCCGACCGCGAATTTACCGAAGACGAACAGAAAGCGCGCGCGAGATACGCCGAGCTTTACGAAATGTATAAAAAAGAGTGCGACGCCGAAAAGGAACAGGTTATCGCGGCGGGCGGTCTGTGTATCTTAGGCACCGAGCGCCACGAATCCCGCCGTATCGACAACCAGCTCCGCGGACGAAGCGGACGTCAGGGCGACCCCGGCGACTCGATATTCTTCATATCCCTCGAAGACGACCTTGCAAAACGCTTCGGCGGCGAGAGAATGAAGCAGCTGTACAACGCATTCAAAATTGAAGAGGACCAGTGTCTGCAATCCAAAATGCTTTCGCGCTCGGTTGAAAACGCGCAGAAGGCAATCGAGGGCAGAAACTTCGGTATAAGAAAACACACCCTTCAGTACGACGAAGTTATGAACGAACAGCGCAAGACCATTTACGGCGAGCGTATGAAGGTTTTGAAGGGCGAGGACGTGCACGAGCAGATGCTCAAATATATTCCCGACTACGTAGCAAAGGTTGTCGGCGAAACGGTGAACGTGGAAGCACAGCCCGAAAAGTGGGACGAAAACGCTTTGAACGAAGCTTTGAAGCAGCGCGTTTACCCCGACGAGTGCGAGTTCGTCATCACCCGCGAAATGCTTGAAAAGTGGGACTACGAATACGCTATCGACAAAATTTCGAAGGAAGTAGTAAAGTCTTACGAGCAGAAGATAGACAACATTTACGAGGAAACGGACGGTCAGGTTGACTACCGCCAGATTGAGCGCAACGAGCTTCTCCGCGGCGTTGACAGAAACTGGATTGACCACATCGACGCTATGGACCAGCTGAGAAAGGGCATAGGTCTCCGCGGCTACGCCCAGCAGGACCCCGTAATCGCGTACAAGCAGGAAGGCTATCAGATGTTCGACGAAATGATTGACCGCATACAGACCAACACCATTTCGCGCCTTCTGAAAGGCAGAATAGTCCGCATACCCCAGCAGCCGCAGCGCGCGCCCATTTCGCCCGTGAACCAGTCGGTTGCAGCCCGCGCACAGCAGATTGCCGAGGAAAACGCGGCTAAGGCACAGGCTTCGCAGCCCGCGCCTCAGGCTCCCGCGGCAAGCGCGCCCGTTGTCGGCGACGCGCCCAAGGACCCCACAAACCTTATGACCAATATCGGCGGCAAAGCTCAGCCCAAGACTGTTGACAAGCAGACGAAGGCGGGCAGAAACGACCCCTGCCCCTGCGGAAGCGGTAAAAAATATAAAGACTGCTGCTACTGGAAAGACCACAAATAACATTCACGAATTTTTGCTCTGCAAAAATTCCGTGAGATTGCTAAGGTACGGCTTACGCCGTCGGTACGACGAAAAACGCTTAACGGGCGAAATGAATCCGCCCTTGCGTTTTTCGGCGTTAAATAATTTACGTTTGATAAGTGATTAGCTTGTCAGGCGGTAACGAAATAAAGATACAAGGTTAAGCGGTACGCTTATGTTTAAAGCAGACGATTATCGTTTAAAACTTAAAGCCCTTGAAGGCACCCTTGCGGAAGCGAAATACGCGCTGGATATCGACAATCTCGGCGCAAGGCTTGACGCGCTCAAAAAAGAGCAGGAGCAGCCCGAAGTCTGGCAGGATCTGGAAAAATCCAAAAAAATCGGCAGGGAAATTTCAACGGTTGAAAACAAAATCAACTCCTACAAAAAGGGTGAAACCGCGCTCGCTGACGCGTTCGCTTTCGTAGATTTAATCGAAGAAGCGGACGACGAAAGCCTTATTCCCGAACTTGAAGAAATGATTGCCGCCGCCGAGGACGATATCGAGCAAATGCGCATCCGCGCGCTGCTTCGGGGCAAGTATGACGGCAACAACGCAATTTTAAACCTTCATTCGGGCGCGGGCGGCACCGAGGCGTGCGACTGGACGCAGATGCTTTACAGAATGTACACCCGCTATTGCGAGCGCTCGGGCTTTAAGGTAACCGAAATGGACTTCGAGGACGGCGACGAGGCGGGCTTGAAGAGCGTGAGCTTTCGCGTCGACGGCGAAAACGCCTACGGCTTTTTAAAGGCTGAAAAGGGCGTTCACCGCTTGGTGCGCATTTCACCTTTCGACAGCAACAAACGCAGGCACACCTCGTTCGCTTCACTGGAAGTTATGCCCGAGGTCGACGACGAAGCGGACGTTGAAATCCGCGACGAGGACATAAGAATAGACGTTTACCGTTCGTCGGGCGCTGGCGGGCAAAAGGTCAACAAGACCGAAACGGCGATAAGAATTACCCACTTCCCGACGGGAATAGTGGTTACCTGCCAGAACGAAAGAAGCCAGCTTCAGAACAAGGAAATGGCGTTCCAGTACCTCCGCGCAAAACTCATTGAAAGGCAGATAGCGGAGCGCGAAGCCGCCGACGCCGAGCTCAAAGGCGAAATCAAAAAAATCGAGTGGGGCAGCCAGATACGCTCGTACGTGTTCTGCCCGTACACCCTCGTC
Organism: Clostridia bacterium; assembly: GCA_029071285.1. Classification (GTDB taxonomy): domain Bacteria; phylum Bacillota; class Clostridia; order Christensenellales; family Borkfalkiaceae; genus Coproplasma. Next base: position 2,520 of record JAIEAS010000067.1, on the reverse strand, counting down.
AAAGACCACCGCACGGGTTATGAAAACACGAACGTGCAGGCGGTTATGGACGGCGATATTCAGGGATTTATAATCGACTACTTAAAGAAAACTATTTAAAACGGATAATTTGAATGCAATCTTTTAACGGTAAAGTAATCAAGCGTGCTTATATACATAGGTATCGTATTATCGTAGAGCCGGACGTGCTTTTAGATGAGAACGGAATAGAAAGAAAACCGCAGAATCTGAGATATTTTATGGTCTTAGACCAAAACGGCTTTTTCTATATAATCCCCGCCAAATATGATAACGATACTATGTGGTGGGTCAAATGTTACGAACCGGAAGATATAGCGGAAGCGGCTTCGGGTAATGAGGATAAAATTAAGTTAATAGAAGATATTCACGAGCAAGTAAGGCAGATTTTCTGTAACCGTTCTTTGTTTACGGAAGATTGGATTCGGCAAGCTTTTTCGGATACGATAGAAATTTTTATCAGTCAGCACACTGAAAAACTTGCGGAAAAGAATATGCCTCCCGTTCCGCGCGAAGAGTATTCGACTTCCGCAAAAACGATAAAAAATTTCCCGCAGGAAAAGCTGAATATCGTTTTCAATAATGCCGTGTATCCACCCGAGCCGAAGTACTCGCCTTTTACCGGAGAGTAATTAAATTTAATATTTATTAAAAATGTACGATAAGTTAAATTTTACCATAAAAGAAAACCCCGTAATTTTGGGCATCGAATCGAGTTGCGACGAAACTGCTGCCGCTGTAATCCGCGGCAGAAAACTTTTATCCAGCGTAATAATTTCGTCCGCGGAAGAGCAGGCGAAGTACGGCGGAGTCGTGCCCGAAATCGCTTCGCGCGCCCATACCGACGCCGTGGACGAGGCGGTTATACGCGCCGTCAAAGAGGCGGGCGTAAGCTTTAAGGAGCTGGACGCGGTCGCGGTGACCTACGGCGCGGGGCTTTTAGGTGCGCTTTTGGTGGGGCTTTCATTTGCAAAATCTTTGGCGTATTCTCTGAACATTCCGCTTATCGGCGTAAACCATATCCGCGGTCACCTTGCCGCGGCGTACCTTTGCGACGGCGAGTTGAAGCCGCCCTACGTAACCTTGCTTGCAAGCGGCGGACACACGGCAATTCTGCACACTAAAACTTATACCCGGTTTGAAGTTTTAGGCTCAACCTGCGACGATGCCGCGGGCGAAGCGTTCGACAAGGTTGCAAGAATTCTGGGTCTGCCCTACCCCGGCGGTCCCAACGTTCAGAGGCTTGCGGAGAACGGAAACGCAAATATTCAGCTTCCGCAGGCGCTCGTTAAAAACAGCGACAGAATGCAGTTTTCGTACAGCGGTTTAAAGACCGCGGTTATGAACTACTGCCACAACGCCGGGCAGCGCGGCGAAAAAATTAATCCCGCGGACGTTGCGGCTTCATTTCAGGTTTCCGCGCTTGAACCGCTTGTCAGAAAGACGGTGGAGTGCGCCAAAAAACTCGGCGCGGACACGGTTACCGCGGGCGGCGGTGTTGCCGCAAACGGATACCTAAGAGCGAGGCTTTTTGAAGAGTGCAAAAAGGCGAATCTGAAACTTATTCTGCCCGAAAAAAAATACTGCACCGACAATGCCGCAATGATTGCCGCCGAGGGCTTGATTCAGTACCGCGAGGGCAACTTTGCAAGTCTTGATTTAAACGCCTGCGCGCAAATTCCGTTAAATAATATTTGAGGTCAATTATGAAAACAAGAAAAATTATAACGAGATTGAGTATCGTCTTTTGTCTTTTATTCGCGTTCGGGCTGATGGCGGCGCTTTTCTGCATAGCTTTCCCGAAGAAGTATATCACCGCGTTTATCGTTGCAATTTCAATTTCGGGCGCGGGATTTATCGGCTTTGTGATAACTTCCGTTCTGTACGCAACGCCTTCAAAGGAGCGCAAAGAAAGGTGGAAGAGCTACGCCGTGGCCGAGCCGCAGAAGAGTATCGATTTCAAAGCCGAATTGGAGCAGGTAAGGCAAAACTACGATTATGATAAATCGGAAGATAAAAACCACATTGAAAAGCTTCCCAAAGGTTCCGACACGGAGCTTTTAAACGATTTTTCAGTTCTGAAAAACGGAAAAATTTATTACGGCTTCCTCGTAATGGCTAACGGCGCGCTGTTCAAGCGCAGTTATTTCAGGTCTACTTATCCCGGCGTAATCGTTTACAGCCCCGACGAGTATTTTGAAAGCCACCCCTACGAGCTCAGAAAAATTGCCGAATACTTGTACGCCAACCGCAACGCCAACGCGCTCAGGGACGAGAGCACTATTTTCACGAATATGCGGATAAGGGACGAGCGCGAGGTGTATATGACTGTCGTGCCTTTTTACAGAATGCACCTGCCGTTCACGGTTTTGGCGGGCGGACTTTTCCCCGTTATCGCAGACCCCGCGCACAGCTCGTCGGTATTAGTTGTTGACGAAAAGTACTGGACTGAAACCCTCGGCTCAAACTTCGTCTACGGCGACCCCGCCGATACCACGGACG
>JAIEAS010000066.1 GCA_029071285.1 Clostridia bacterium | reverse complement strand
CCTCTCGCCGCTTTCGTAAGTGGTGTTGCTTCTGCCGTTCGCCGCCCACCAACCTATCATACCCGGTTTTACCGACAGTAATTTATCAAAATCATCGCCGTACTTTTCCTCGGCTTCCTCTCTTATAAGAGGGCGGGGACCTATAACGGAAATTTTGCCCGTAAATATTGCCCAGATATTAGGAAGCTCGTCCAGACTTGTCTTTCTTAAAAATTTGCCGAACTTCGTTATTCGCGGGTCGTCGTCCAGCTTGTACTCTTTTTTATATTGCTCGAGCTGTTCGGGCGTAAGCATATTTTCGAGTTTGTCGGCATTGTTTTTCATACTCCTGAATTTAGGCAGATAAATCGTTTTGCCGTTTTTGCCTACTCTCTTATGCTTGTAAACAATGGGAAGCCCTTCGAATATGGCTACACATAATACCAAAATTATATAGAGCCAGGAAAAAATCAATAAAAATAATCCCGACGAAATTATATCGAATGTGCGCTTGACGAAGCAATAACAGCCGTACCTGAAACCGCGCTTGCGGCAGGACGTCTTTTCTTCTTCGGGCTTTATTTCGTTTTCTCTTTTGTTCTTTTTCATATCTTAATATTTCGGCGTAATACCGCCGCCTTTGAAAATGCTGTTTTGCGGCACCGTTCCTCTGACGCTGGAAAGTGGGTAGACGGTTGAACCGCGACCTATTACCGTACCGGGGTTCAGAACGCTGTTGCAGCCGATTTCGGCAAAGTCGCCAACCATTGCGCCCAGCTTTTTAAGGTTGGTGCGAATTACATCTTCCCCGTCTTTTACCGCGACGGGCGAGCGGTCGGACTTGACGTTTGAAGTTATCGCCCCCGCGCCGAGATGCGCCTTGTAGCCTAAGATACTGTCGCCGACGTAGTTGAAGTGCGGGACTTGCACTCCGTCGAAAAGTATCGAGTTTTTCAGCTCGGTCGAGTTGCCCACGACGCAGTTTTCGCCGATAAGCACGATTCCGCGGATAAAAGCGCAGTGCCTTACTTCCGTTTCCGCACCTATTATGCACGGCGCGCAGATTTGCGCGGTCGGAGCGATTTTTGCGCTTTTATGTACGAAAACACCCTTTAAAATCTCGTCGTAACCGTCAAGCGAAGCGGTAAGGGCTGAAATAAACTCTTTTAGTCCCTTTAAAGCCTGCCACGGGTAGTCAAAATTTTTCAAGTATCCGTCGGCTTTGGTGTGAGTTAAATCGAATAACTGCAAATTCATTTTAACACAGCTCACTTTTAAAAGTCAATTATAGTATGCGTAAAAAC
>JAIEAS010000065.1 GCA_029071285.1 Clostridia bacterium | reverse complement strand
GTACATATTTATTAAAAATATTTGTGCAATTTGCACAAGTTCTATTTGTTAAAAATTATCATATCGGTTTGCCCGTATCGGGGCAGATAAAGCCCGCGGCAATCTCTCTGAGAGGAATTAACACGAAATCGCGGTTTTTATAGTCGGCGTGGGGAATTGTGAGGTTTTGGCTTTTGATTATTTTATCGCCGAAAAAGATAATATCAATATCCAGCGTTCTGTCCCCCCAGCGCACCTCGCGGACCCTTCCGCACTCTTGCTCTATGCGGTGGATTTCGAACAGAAGATTTTCGGGCGAGAGGCAGGTTGAAATTTTTACGGCGCAGTTTAAAAACTCGTTTTGCGCCGCTCCGCCGTAGGGCGCCGTTTTTATATATGAAGAAACAGCTTCAACCTTGACGCCGCGCACCTTATCCAAGAGAGCGATTGCCTTATCGAGATATCCTTTTTTATCGCCCGTACTCGAACCCAGCGAGAGGTAGGCGGTGTTTCTTTCAAGCGAAACCTTGACCGCAACGTAGTCGAATATTCTGTTCATGGGCGCTTCGGGCTTTTTCACCGTTACCGTAACCGCCTCCGCCCGCGCGAAATTTTCAAGTATGCAGAAAGCGCACTCGTAGGCAAGCTTTTCGATAAGGTTGAAAACGTTGCCCTGCACGGTCGCGGTAATCGCCTTGCATGCCTTTGCGTAGTTTATTGTGCCGCTTATATCGTCGCCCTTTGCGGCGGCGTAAAAGTCGGTCTTTATATCCGCGTCGATAACGAATTTCTGCGGTTCGGTTTTTTCGTCGGGGTTTACGCCGTGGCAGGCTTTAATCTCTAACCCGCGTATTTCAATAATGTTCATAAATCTCCTTTATCGCCTGCGCGTTTTCCTTAATATCGTGTACGCGCACGAAAAGTATTTTGTTCCTCGCGGCAAGGCGTGTGCTTTCAACCGTCGGCGCAAGCCTGTCCTTAACTTCTCCGCCGAACAGCGATTTTCTGCTCGCGCCGAGAAGGAGCGGATAGCCGAGCTCCGCAAGACGGGGATAGCCGTTTAAAAGCTCTAAATTCTGCTCTTTTGTTTTTGCAAAGCCTATACCGCCGTCAAGACAGATTTTATCCTTTGAAATCCCGCTTGATACCGCTAAGTCCGCCTGAGCTTTCAAAAAGAAATTAACCGGCTGCCAGATATCGCCCGACAGGGTATTTTTAGCATTGTGCATTATGCAGACCGAGGCGTTATGCTTTGCAATTGTTTCCGCCATTTTGCTATCGCGCGACAGTCCCCATATGTCGTTTATCATATCCGCGCCCAGCTCCAGCGCCGCAGCCGCGCTCTTTGAAAAATAGGTGTCGACCGAAACGGGGATATCGAAGTTGCGTTTAATTGATACGAGAGATTTTTCAAACCGCGAAATTTCCTCGTCGGCGGAAACCTCTATATAGTTCGGGCGCGTGGACTGCGCGCCTATATCTATTACCGCAGCTCCCTCCTTCACCGCCCTTTCCACCGCCTTTAAAACGGTGTATTCGTCCTTTCTGCTGTCCGCAAAAAAGGAATCGGGCGTGAGGTTTATAATCGCCATTACATAGGTGTAATTTTCAAATTTGCTTTTGCCTATAATCATTTTAATATCCGGTCTCTGGCTTGCTTTAAAAGGGTGAACGAGCCGCACACCGTAACCGTTCCGCTCACGGCTTTTTCAAGCGCGGCGCGAACTCCGTCGGCGCGTTCGGCGTTTTTGAAATGCTTTTTGCAGAGGGCGTAAATTTTATCGCCGTCCATTGCGCGGTATGAATCGGGCGTGACAGCAATTATTCCGTCCGCGCAATCTTTTATAAGCGCGAGGCACTTGTCCGCGTCCTTGTCCGAAAGACAGCCGAAAATAACCGTATTGTCTTTTGCACCGTAATTTTTAAGAAATGCGGCTAAGTTTTCAAAGCTCTGCGGATTGTGCGCGCCGTCTAAGATATAGGTTCTGTCCGTCTTTATAACTTCGAGCCGACCCGCAAGGCAGGCGTTTTCGATTCCCGCTTTAATGAATTTCTGCTCTATGCCCAGAATTTCCGCAGCCTTAGCCGCCGCGCCCGCGTTGTAGGGCTGTGCTTCACCTAGCATTTTAAGCTTGTATCCGCTGGGCGGCGCAAAGATTGCGCCGAGCTTTTTAAAAAATCTTTTCGCCTCTTCAGGCTGCAATGAGCTTACAACCGCAGGGCAGTTTTTTATTATCCCCGCTTTCTGCGCGCAGATTTTTTCAACAGTGTCGCCGAGATATGCGGTGTGTTCGAGGGATATCGAAGTTATCACCGCAACCTCTTTTTTTTCTACCGCGTTTGTAGCGTCGGTAAGTCCGCCGAGCCCGCACTCTAAAACGCAGTATTCGCACCCGCTCTCCGCAAAGGCGAGCAAAGCTCCCGCCGTTTCTATCTCGAACGGAGTCGCGCCTATCCTGCTTCCTATTTCATACGCCCTTGAAAAGCAGTCCGCCAAAAACTCCTCTTCAAGCGGTTTGCCGTTCACGCGGAACTGCCCGAAGTAGCCGTACACCTCGGGAGAGGTAAAAGTCCCCGTTTTCTTTCCCGCGGCAATTAAAATTTCGGTCAGATACTCCGCCGTCGAGCCCTTGCCGTTGGTTCCCGCGATATGCGCGATTTTCAGCTTTTTGTCGGGGCTTTGTAGTCCGTCAAGAATTGCCCGCGTGCGTTCAACGCCGAAATTGAAGCCGTTGGAGCGCGTCGAGTTTATTTTTTCAAATATTCCGTTCATAAAAAAACGCCTTATAAAGTGCAGAATTATTATATCACCCGAGCCCTTTCAATTCAAGAATATAAAGGCGCAATTTGAAAATACTTATATTATGGCTCTTATATTTATCCGCACGGCGGTTATTTTCGTTACACTTTTATTTATAATGCGGCTTATGGGAAAAAGCCAGATCGGTGAAATGCAGCCCTTTGAGTTCGTGATAACTTTGCTTATCGCCGAGCTTGCGTGCATACCTATGGCGGATACTTCCATTCCCCTCTTGTACGGAGTGATTGCGATAGTCGCAATCTTCGTGCTGCATCAGATTGTCTGGCTGCTGGATTTGTGGGTTAAGCCTATGAAGTCGGTAATCTGCGGTTCGCCCTCGATAGTGATAAACCGCAACGGCATTGTCGAACGCGAGCTGAGGAAAAACAATCTGGACGTGAGCGATTTAATCGAGAGTATGCGCGCCGCTGGCTACTTTTCGCTCGACGACGTTTACTACGGTCTGTACGAGGCGAACGGCAGCTTTTCGGCTTTGGAAAATCCCGACAAGTCCACCTCTTCACTCTCGCTCACCCTTATAGAGAGCGGAACGGCGGACAATAAAAATCTGAAAAAATCAGGCGTAACCCGCGAAAAGCTTGACGAGTTTTTAAAGAAGCAGAACGCGAAGCTTAAACAGGTGATTGTTTTAACGGTCAGCCCCGAGGGCAGAGTATATTTTCAGAAAAAGGGCGAAAAGTACAAAATTTTAAAATTAGAGGTGAACGGGGAATGGTAAAATCGATAATCTACACGCTTACCGCGATAACGCTGTGCGTGGTGCTTTTCGTGTGCGTGGAAATATACGTCAACAAGCAGTTCGAGGAGTTCACCGCGGCGATAGACACACTTTACAAAAAGGTCGAGGACGAAACCGCCAACCGCGAGGACGGCTACGCCGTGAAGCAAATGTGGCTGGATAAAAAAAGCAAACTGCATATCTTTTTGCCGCACAACGATATTTCATACGTCGATTACTGGCTGAACGAAACCTGCGGACTTATATACACGGGCGAGTACGACTTAGCGCTTGGAAAGCTTGAAGTTTTAAAAGAAATTGCAAGCACCCTCCCCGACTCATACGCAGTAAAGCTTGAAAACATTTTTTAATAAAAAACCTTATTAATAACGCCCTCCGCAATTTTGCGGAGGGCGTAAATTTTATTCGTATTCGTCGTAGCTGCGTCTGTCGCAGTTGTTCGGGGGACAGGGCGGCGGACAGTTTTTCGGCGGTCTGCCTTTGGGCGGGCATGGCGGTTTTTGCTCGTTTTCAAACTTTACGAGTATCACGTCCTCACCTATTTTCGTTACGTTTTTAATGGGGATAAATTCGTTCTGGCGGGTAAATCTGAACCCCTTTCCGCCCGTTACGTAAAATCCTAAAATATTATTTTCGGGGAAGGAAAAGGACAAATCGCAAACCTTGCCCAAATGCCTTCCGTCGTTCAAGCCTATAACTTCTTTTTGTTTGATTTCGGAGTATAAAAAGTCCATATAACAATATATGCGGCAAGCCTTTAAATTAAGCCTGCCGCACAATTTATTATTTGGGAATTTCGGTAGTGAAGTTTTCTTTGAACCACTGCGGGAGCGACGCAAGCGGATTTGCTTCGAGAAGCTTATCGAGTCTGAAGAAGCTGCCCGCAAGCTTTTGGTGGAAGCCGTCGTAAGTCGAGCCGCCTATCCAGTAGATTATCTGGAAAACGAAAAGGGTTAAAAGCAGCAAAACCACGATAAAAAGAAGCGCGCCCAGAATTCTGTTTATTACTTTAAAAGCCGGAGCCTTTATTTCGAGTATAAACTTCAAGAGGTACACGATAAGCACGCGCAGCGCGGAAACCACTATCAGAAGAACTATATAGTAAACGACGATTTCTATATGGATTTTCAAAAGGAAGTTGCAGAAATTGTTTTTGTCCGTAAGCGCGGCGATAAACTTGCCCAAAAGTGTCTGCACGAACGGAAGCTTTAAAACCATTCCGCCTATCAGATAACAGACAACGATAGAGATTATAATACCGAAAATTCCGCTCGTGAAAAATTTGAGCCCCTTGCCGAAGCCCGCTAACGCGCCCAAAACTATGAACACGGCAACCGCCGCTATCGCAATCCAATCTGCAAGAATCAATTGCCGCCTCCTTATATTTTAAAAGATTATAGCCGTTACGCTGAAATAATATACAACGCTTGCGAAGTATTTAGAAGTGTAACACAAATAACTTTATTTTGCAAGGATAATTGCCGTCTTAAATAATAACGCCGTCCGCGGTTTTTTAAACTGCGGACGGCTGAATTTTTAAGATATACAAGATTTAATTTGTTTTAAAGCGGTTTTTTCAAGGCGCGAAACCTGCGCCTGGGAAATGCCTACTTCCTGTGAGATTTCGGTCTGGGTTTTGCCCTCGAAGTATCTGAGGAAAAGTATTTTCTTTTCTCTGCCCTCTAATCGGGATATAGCTTCGTATAAAGCCGCTTTCTCCGTCCATACCTCGTCGTTGTTCTTGGTGTCGAAAATCTGGTCCATCAATAAGAGCGTATCACCCGATTTGTTGTACACAGGCTAGTACAGAGACAAGGGGTCTGAAATCGCGTACGAAGCATACGCCACTT
>JAIEAS010000064.1 GCA_029071285.1 Clostridia bacterium | reverse complement strand
TTCCGAGGGCGTTAAAGTTGCCGACGGCAGATACGTCTGCGAGCTTTCAGACAACGTCGACTACGTGGACGCGTTCGGTCACAAACAGCTTGCGGGCACCGCAAGATTTCTGGCGGGCAAAGTTGCCGAAAAATACGGCGTAAAGACGAGGGCGATAGAACTCTCTTCGTTGCAGCGCTGCGCTTCGCACATTATGGCGCGCATCGATATGACCGAGGCGTACAACGCGGGCGGCGCGGCTGTCAAGGCGGCGTTCGAGGGACTTACCGGTCAGGTTATAACCTTAAAGCGCGTTTCGGACGACCCGTATATGTGCATAACCGAGCCTGCGGACGTTCACTTTATCGCTAACGTTGAAAAGAAGGTGCCCCTCGAATGGATTACCGAGGACGGCGCAAACGTCAAGCCCGAGCTTGTCCACTACATTTACCCGCTTATTCAGGCTGAGATTGCGCCTCTCTGGATAAACGGTCTGCCCAGACATATCCGTCTGCACGCAAAATCAACCATTAAATAATTATAAGTTTTATAAACCGCGCCGAAGTATTCCGGCGCGGTTTTATTTTTCGCCGTTTTGTTTCAGCTTGTTTGAAATTTTTTCGTGCCGTTCCAGAACCGCAATCATAGGATTTACGGGCGGCGGAGTTTCGGGAGAGGGGGCTTTTTCCTGCGCGGGCGCCTGCGTTTCCGCCGAGGGGGTGGAGCTTTGGAATTTTGAAAGCCCTTCCAAAGCCTTCAATATATTTAAAAGAGCAAACTTTTCCGTAATAAATAATCTCCTTTTTTAAATTTCCGTCAAAATCAAGCGCAAATTTATTGCTTAAAATAACGGTTTGGTATATAATGATTAAGTTAATAATCGATAACTATCGAAAATTATCCTTTTCGGAGTAAATATATGCGTAAATTTTTAACTAAAATTATATGTTTTGCAGCCGCGGTAGCCGTCGCGCTCGGCATTTTCCTTATCTCGGCGTGCGGACCCGATTACAGCGGTAAGCCTCTTGCAGGCAACACCGACGGCGAGGTTGTTTCCAACGGCGGTTTTGCCGTGGAAAAGGGCGATTATATCTACTTTATCAACGGAAGAGAAGCTTACACCGCCGACAACACCTTCGGAAAGGTGGTAAAGGGCGCGATTATGCGCATTTCGAAAACCGATTTAAAGAGCCGCAACTATTCAAATGTTGACACCGTCGTTCCCCTCGTGGCGTATTCGGGCAACGCGAAAACCGGACTCTTTATCTACGGCGACTACGTTTACTACACGACTCCTTCGACCGATAAAAACAGCGACGGCGAAATTCAGAACTCGCATCTGACCTTCCGCCGCACCAGACTTAACGGCACGGATACTTCCAAAAACTATTTTATGCAGCTTGCAGACAATGCGGTTGACTACCGCTACGTCGAAGTTGACGGCACCGTATATATTATGTACGTTGCCACGAGCGAAAAGCTGTACGAAAACAGCTATACGAATCTTCACTCTTACAACACCGAAACGGGCGTGGACACACTGCTCGCGTACAATATCGATAAATACGTTTTCGACAACTCGGACGTAACAAATCCCCGCGTGTTCTACACGATGAACGTAACAGACTTCGAAATCGGCACTTCGTATTCTTCGGACTACAATCAGGTTTACACCGTTACCGCGGACGAAACCGAGCGCAACGAGTACGACTTTTCAGACGTTGAAGACTTCGACGCGGACAAGGACCCCCTGTATATCAACTGCGGCGACCTCGTTCTGGACGGCTACGGCTTTATCGGCGATAAGAACGTCAGCGTAACCCAGTTTAACGGCGAGGGCGCGAAGGACGTAACCCGTGCTTCGTATACCTACACGCTTTCTTCTTACGAAAACGGCTATCTGTATTTCACGCGCTACGCCCACATTATAAGCGGCAACGACAGCGCGAACGCGCTTTACTCGATAGCGGACAAGGATCTGATTTCCGCAAGCTGGAATTCCGTTACTTCGCAGGACGGCGAAGCTTACAACAAATATATTACCGATAAGGAAACGGGAAGCACCAAGGTTTACCTCTACGACGCAAGCGGCAAGCTTGAGGGCGCGTTGATTCTTGCAAGCGACGGCATTCAGAAGGCGAACCTCGTTGACGGAAAAATTCCCGACGAGGTCGATAACGACACCAGATTTTATATCACGACCGACGGACAGGCAACCCTTCTGTTTGTTGAAGGTAACTATATATATTATTCGCTTTCGGGCGGCGACGGCTACACCGTAAACCGCGTCGATTACAGCGGAGAGTACAAGGACTACAACGGACTTGCGGTAACCCTCAACGGAAATTCGGAATATCAACCCGTGGCAATTCTCGACGTTCAGTCGCTTAACGGCTGGTACCTGCCCGAGATGTTCGGCAACCAGATTTTATTTATAAGTCAGACGAAGTATATGACTTCGTACGAGTACGCAATGGTTTGCGATTTGAACACGGCGGACGGCAAAATGATGACCAACGCCGAGATTAAGGCGCTGAACGAGAAGTACGACGGACTTATCGGCGACGACGGCGACATTGCGGACGTTGACGAAAGCGTTTACGAAAATCTGCAGAACGCGCTGAAATACGCATTCTACGCAAACGAAAGCGAGTACGATTATATCTATAAGCTTTCCGAGGCGTACAAGGATATTAAAAATTACGACTACAACCACTACTGGTCGGAAGAGTCGTTTGCAAAATACGATGACTTCTTAAAAGCCAAGGGCGACTGGGAAGGCTACGCCGAAACCAGAACCGTGAACGGCAAGGAAGTAGCCGCAAACAAGCGCGATTATTACTACGCATTGCTCGGCAAAATGACCGACGGCGATATCGAGAGCTATAACGACGATCTGAAGGGAATTTTCAATATTTCCTACCCTGAAGAAGAGCTAAGCTGGTTTGAAGGTCTGTCCACGGGCGAGAAAGCGGGCTTTATAATCGGCGTGGTTCTCGGCGGACTTATCGTAATAGCCGCGGCGGTTCTGGTGCCTCTGCTTATAATCAAACGCAAAAAGAAGAAGATGCCGCAGTACAAAAAGGGCATCAAGGTCGATACCACCGACGACAGAAACATTGACGTTTACGCCGACGAGGACGGCGAAAGCGGCAACGACAACAACGAATAAAAAATTTTTCAACCCCCTTCGCATAAGCGCAAGGGGGTTGCACATATTAACCGAAGATTAAAAGCGGTAAAAATATCAAAAAAATTCAAAATCAGCGTAAATTTATTTGCAAAAACAGTTTACAAACGTAACGTTTATTAATATAATGTTACCGAAAAATCAAGAGGTTATTTTTTGGCATATATTGCCCCTGCCTGCATACGCTGTATAAACGGGTAATACGGAGAACTTTATGGTAAAATACGAAAAATGTCCGAGATGCGAACTGAATTATATCGACGTCGAAAAGCAGGAGTACTGCGACGTCTGCCTTGCCGAATTAAAGGGCAAAAAACTGCAGTTCGCCGATCTGGACGATGAAGTTTACGAAGAAATCGAAGGGGGCGACCAGACCGAAATCTGCCCCGTATGCGGCGTAAATACTATGCGCTACGGCGAAAAAATGTGCGAAGCGTGCAAAAAGGAGAGCGAGTACGAGGAAGAGGAAGAAGTCGACATCGAAAAGGACGAGGAATGGAAAAACTACCTCGACGAAGAGGCTGACGGCGACCTTACTATCGACGACGAAACCCTGCAGGAAGAGCTTGACGCCGAAATGGAAGAAGAGGAAGACGAACAGTCCGCTGACGAATTTTTCGACGAGGACGTTGATTCTCTTTCCGATCTGGAAGACGACGAGTTTGACGACGACGAAGACGACGAATTCGACGATGATGACGAAGAGTTTTAAATAATCAATTCCCTGTGCGCCTTAAAGCAGAACGCTTTAAGGCGCATATTTTTGCCTTTTTTTGGCAAAAATATATTTATGATTAAAGTTAATACCACTATTAAAGCAATCAAAGAAATGGTGAACGGGCTGCACTTAAAGCCCGTTACGGTAAAACTCAACCTCGGCAGAAACAAGTACGTAACCTTCCCCGCGGTTTTAAGCGGAATTTATCCGTCCCTGTTCACGGTCAGTCCCGACGACAAAAATTTCCTCGGCAAAACCGCTTATTCCTATTCCGAAATACTCTGCGGCAGGGTAAAAATCGAAGAACGCGCGGCAAAATAAAAGGTTATTGAATTAATTAGAATATCGGCGGAACTTCGGGCATAGAATACCTTGTATACAAAATCGGCGGTGCCGAGGGAGGTTTTTATGTCTTTATCAACGCAGAGTTCAAACGGAACTTTCACACGGCGCGTCGCCGTAATAAAATCGCAGTCAATCGTAGAAATACGCTTTTCCGGTCAGGAAATAGGCGAGGCTGCCGCCGTTTATCCGCAGGTATCATTATCTAATTGCGAAGTATCGTCGGGCAGGGTCAACTACGGCGGAAGGCTGGTTTGCACGCTCGTCTACTCGGACGAAAGCGGCAAGCTTTGCCGCATTCAGAAGGGCGCGGAATTCACCCATTTTGCCGACGACGATAATCTTGCGCCCGCAAACAGCGCAATCTGCTCGTTATCGTGCGAACGCGCACAGATTAAGCGCGACGGCTCGTCGTATATGGTGGCGGTAGTCGTCGGCGCGGAAATTTCGATTTTCGCATCTGCCGAAAGGAACGTTCTCACTTCCGCGGACGGCGCAATCGTCAAGCGTGAAAACGCAAGATTTTTCACCGCCGTAACCTTCTCGGGCGAGAGCGAGGTCGAGGACGACTTCGACTGCAACGCCGAGGACGTTTTAATTCCGTCGGCGGAGGCGCTCGTTCTCGACTGCGGCTGCCGCGCGGGAACGGTTGAAATCAGCGGTGAAATTTATCTTTCCCTGCTCGCCGTGCGCGACTCGTCGCCCGTGAGTCTGGACAGAATAATTCCTTTCAAAGCCGAAGTCCCCTGCGACGACGCGCTGCTTGCAAGAAAAGCAACCTGCCGCGCAGAGATAAGGGATTTAAGCGTGAACGCCCGCGTTGCCGAGGGCAGCGGAAAGTGCGACGTTGAAGTGGTTGCAAATCTTGCGTTCGCGGGCACCTTCTACGACGAGGAAGAAACTCCTATTATCGAGGACTGCTTCTCGCCGGACGCCGAACTCAATCTGACTTATGCCGAAGAGGTTGCAACCCCTTGTTCGGACGTCAAGGTTTATTCCGAGAGGGTGAGCGGACTTTGCGCAACCAAGGCGAAGCTCGACTACACCTGCGCGTTCCTTGCGGCGGCTCTTCCCAAAGTGGAATTCGCCCGCAGTGAAAACGGCATCGAGGGTAGCGTTTCGGCAACTCTTCTTTATTCGCAGAACGGCGAAATCCGCTCGACCGAAGTGAATATGCCCTTCACGGTAAATCTTAACGGGCTCAACAGCAATAAGGCCGATTTGACCGCGGCGGTGTGCGGACTTAATATCCGCCAGCGTTCGGAGGGCGAGTGCGAGGCGGAAGCCGTTCTCAAAATCGCGGCGTGCGACTGCGAGGAAGTAAAGGTAAGATACCTTACCGAAGCCACCGAGGGCGAGGCTAAACAGCACTGCGACAGTGCGGTAAGCGTATACATACCCGCCGCGGGCGACACCCTTTGGGACACCGCAAAACGCCTTTCGCAGAGCCCCGACGAAATCGAAGCCACAAATCCCCAGCTCACTTTCCCGCTTACGGGCAAGGAGAGGATACTCGTTTACAGACCCAAAAACGCATAACTTGCGCGTTTGAAAATTATGCGCCGCCCTTTTGAAAAGGGCGGCGCAATTTAATTGTAAAGGCGTATATTTTATGTTATAATATTTTTATGGCAACGGTGCGGCAAAAGTCTTACGCAAAAATCAATCTCACTTTAAAAATCACGGGCGAGGAAAATGG
>JAIEAS010000063.1 GCA_029071285.1 Clostridia bacterium | reverse complement strand
GTCGAAAAAGGTCATCATCTGGTTGATTACCCAGCTTTCGGGCATCGCCTCGAAGAACTGCTCGAGAAGCCACGTGCCGTTGTACTCGACGATAACCCGCTGCGGTCTGTGCTTGCGCGTGAGGGCTTTCAGGTTTTCCTGATTAAGCTCCGCCTCGCTTTCCAGCGTTACGACCGCGCAGTTATCCACTTTGAATTTTTCGGGCGCGTACTCTTCGAGCCCCTCTTCGCAAATCAAAAGAAGGGTCCGCTCGCCGCTGTTCATCCGCTCGTCTTCAAGCGTTTCCTGAATGAACTTCGTCTTGCCCGATTCTAAAAATCCCAAAAACAGATAAACCGAAACTTCCTGCATAATTTACTCCGCCCTGCGCCTTTCTTCCAGCACGCCGAAAGTATTTTTGTAAGGCACTACGCTTATATACTTTTTGTCTTTTAAAAAGCGCCCGTCGCGCCTCGTGAACAGCCGCCGCGCCCATTTTTCGTGCCGAACGCCGCGGAATTCGTATCTGACCTTTACGCGCATAAACAATAATCCGAAGGTTTTTACCACTTCGCCCTGCACGGGCAAGTGCCCGCACCGCGCGATTTTTGCGTCCATAACGCTCGGACATATCCCGCGGTAAATAAACAGATACAGCGCGAACGGCGAAAGTGCGGTAAGTATTGCCGCCGCAGTTAAAAGCTGTGTGAACTTGCCTTCACGCGCGCGCACTTCGGCAAGAGTCGTTTTGACGTACCAACCGCTTTGCGGGTCGACCGTGATTGCGAAGGTTTCACCCAGCCGTTCGATAACAGCCTGCTCGCTGGTGAAATACGCTCCGCCCGAAGTTCCGCTATAACGCTTGCCCCCGTAGTTACATTCCCAGATATAATACCAGCCCGAAGAGCTGTCGTTATCGCCCATAGCCGAGGGGCTTGCTTGATGGTAATCGTAGCCGGTTATTTCAGCCGTAAGCTCCACGCCGTTGGTTTTAAGATTTTCCCATTTGAATTCTTCGGCGTAAAAGCCCCAAAGCACGCCCGCCGCCGTCAGTACGGAAACGACGATGATGAGAAGCGGAACTATATATACGCCGTCCTTCCTCACGCCTATCGGCTTGAACGCCTGCATATATTATACGCCGAACAATTCTTTCAATTCGTCGCCGTCGATTTTTGCGCCGATTACGCAGAGCCTGCCCGTGTAAGCGGCCGCGCCCTCGCGCACGTCGATTTCTCCCGGCACGTAGTCGAAATGAAGCCAGCCCTTCTCGCCCGCGACTATGCCCTTTGCCCTGAGCACCGTTCCGAAGCGTACCGCGTCCGAAAGCTGCGCGAGCATTTTTTCAAGTCCGTCTTTTGTGAATACTTTATTCGTTTCAACACCCCAGCTGGTAAAGACGTCGTCCGCATGGTGGTGATGGTGTTCATGTTCATGGTCATGGTCGTGGTGATGTCCGCATCCGCAGTGTTCGCCGTGCTCGTGTTCTTCCTCGTCATGGTGATGACCGTGACAGCAATGACCGTGCTCGTGTTCTTCTTCGTCGTGGTCGTGATGATGGCAGCAGTGCCCGTGCTCGTGCTCTTCCCCGTCGTGGTCGTGATGGTGACAGCAGTGTCCGTGATGTCCGTGCTCCAGCTCTTCGAGCTCGCTTTCAAGGGTGTGCGCGTGTTCCATTGCCGCAAGAATTTCCTTGCCGTTCAAATCCTTTAAAGGCGTAGTAACAACCGTTGCCTTGGCGTTCTGTTCGCGCACGAGCTTTAACGCGGCTTCGGTCTTTTCCGCGCCCGCGATATCGGTGTGGCTGAAAATTATGCAGCTTGCGGTCTTAATCTGGTCGTTGAAAAACTCGCCGAAGTTCTTCATATACATTTTGCACTTAACCGCGTCAACCACCGCCGCGGAAGAATTGATTTTGCAGTCGTGAAGGTCCGCGCTTTCGACCGCGCGGATAACGTCGGACAGCTTGCCCACGCCCGAGGGCTCGATTAAAATTCTGTCGGGCTTATACTCGTCGTAAACCTTTCTGAGTGCCTTTGAAAAGTCGCCGACCAGCGAACAGCAGATACAGCCCGAGTTGAGCTCGTTTATCTTGATTCCCGCCTCGGCTAAAAATCCGCCGTCAATTCCTATTTCGCCGAACTCGTTTTCAATTAAAACGAGCTTTTCACCATTGTAAGCTTCTTTGATAAGTTTTTTAATGAGAGTGGTTTTGCCCGCTCCTAAAAATCCCGAAAAAATATCAATCTTAGGCATACACGTTTTACTTCCTTACTTTTTTATATACAAATTTTATACCCGTTTTAATTTTAAGTCAAACAAATTAATTCCCCGAAAGCCGTCAACGCCGTCGGGGAATTTGTACTTTTTATAAATAAGCTACGTTCTTGGGTTTGCCGTTCGCCCTGTGGATTACCACGCGGACGTTGTCGGTATCGTCGCCCGCAAGCGGAATTGCGTAATCCTCGGCTTCCTTCTTGGTGCGGAAAAGCTTGATAGCTTTCTGACTGCCTTCTATGCGCACTTCCCATTTGTTGTCCTGCGGACGCTTGGAAACGTGGTAAACTTTTTCCTCGCCCGTGGGGTTCGCGCTTGCGACCGTCGCCGCAACGTCTACTATTTCAATCTTAGGCTTCTTCGCCGCCGTCTTTTTAGCAACGGGCTTAGCCGCCTTTTTCTCGTCGGGCTTCTTCGCCTCGGCTTTCTTTTCTGCGGGTTTCTTTTCCGCAGGCTTTTTGGGCTCGGCCTTTTTAGCGGGTTTTGCTTCTTTCTTTTCCTTTACTTCGGCTGCGGGCTTTGCTTCCGCTTTTTTAGCCGCGGGCTTTTTGGCGGGTTTCGCCTCTTCCTTCTTTTCGTCCTTTTTAAGAACGGTCTGCTTTGCCTTGGGCTTTGCGGGAGCAACCTCGGGCTCGGTCTGAGCGGGCGCGGGAATGTCCTCTGTAAGAACTTCGGAAACCTTGGGAACGCTCTCTTCCTTTACGGGTTTTGCCTTTTTCTCTGCGGGCTTTGCCGCCTTCTTTTCAGCAGGTTTTTTAGCCGCCGCTTTCTTCTCGGCGGGTTTGCTCTCTTCCTTCTTTTCGGCTTCGGGCTTGCTTTCCTTTGCCTTTGCCGCAGGCTTTTTAGCCGTCTGTTTTTTAACGGGTTTTGCCTCTTCTTTCTTTTCGGTATTCTCGACCGCAGCGGGCGCCGTCTCTTCCTTTACCTCTTCAACGGGCTTGGGTTCGGTCTGCTTTTCCGCGGGTTTTTTAGCGGCGGGTT
>JAIEAS010000062.1 GCA_029071285.1 Clostridia bacterium | reverse complement strand
GAATTGTGCCCGCGCCGATTACCGCCGCAAGCTGGGGTTCTTCGGTAACTTTTACGGTAACTCCCATCTTCTTTTCGATGTACTCGGCAAGTCCGTCCATTTTCATAAGTCCGCCCGAAAGATAAATTCCGCCGCGCACGATCGAGGACGAAACCTCCGCGTCCAGCTTTGACATTAAAAGATTTACGTATTCAAGAATTTTGTCAACGTAAGTAATAATTATATCGTACACCTGCGAGGAGTTGATTGCGACCGAAGCGGGCGCGCCCGTTTCAACGTCTCTGCCGTCCACCACCGTCATTTTGTTGTCGTCGTCCAAAAGGCTGCCCACGGTGTTTTTAAGTCTTTCGGCGGTGAGCGCGCCTATCTTGATATTGTACTTGTCGGCAAGCATATCGATTAAATGCACGTCGATATTTCCGCCGCCTAAGTTAACGTTCACGCCCGAAATTATTCCGTCCTGCGAAAGCGCCGCAATGTTGGTAATTCCGTAGCCTATATCCAAAAGAAACATAGGCGTGCTTTCGTTGATAACGATATTCTGACCGAGAACCGCCGCAAAGGGATTGAGCGTGAAGTAAGTCATACAAATTCCGCACGCGTCGGCAATGCGCTGATATTTCTCCTGCAGAGAAGGCTTGCAGCCGCAGGGCAGAATAAACATAACCTCGCAGCGTTTTGCGCGTCTTCTTGTAATTTCAACTTTATTTAAAAAATATTGCAGAAGGCACGCCGCCAGAGTTTCGTTTACGATATCACCCTCTACCACGGGATTTACTATATGGGTGTTTACCGCCGACCTTCCCGAAAGGGCGCGAGCCTTGTCGCCGAGTGCTTTTATGTTTACGATTTTCTGACCGTTGTCAATCATTTCTTCAACCGCGATGCAGGTCGATTCCATAAGAACGACGCCGCATCCGGGCATATAAATTTTCGTTATGCTTGAACCCATATCGATTGCAAGTCTTTTCATTCGCGTACCTCGTTAATCATTTTTCTTACCAGCGTTACCGGAAGCCCCACTACGTTCGTGTAGCTGCCGAAGTATTCCTTTACAATACCGCCGTCCTGTATTCCGTAGCTGCCCGCCTTATCCAACGGCGAACCGCTGTCAACGTAAATTTTTATAAACTCGTCCGAGAGAGTATTGAACTTCACTTCGGTCTTATCGAAGTCGA
>JAIEAS010000061.1 GCA_029071285.1 Clostridia bacterium | reverse complement strand
GAAATAAGCAAAGCGCCGTAAAGCGCGCGTTGCTTTATATACTCACGCCCATATTCTGTGCAGGCCTATGTCTTGGCACAGTTTTTTCATTTTTAAAAACGGATGCATATGCCTATGATACGAGCAATATGCCTACAGACACTAACGCGATTGGCAACTTATACAAAGGTGATGGCAAATTCAGCAGGGTTAATCTCGATAAGCTTGCCGCAAAAGTTAGTGACTTTTCCAACGTTGACGATATGATATCGGCTGCGAAAGAAGGAACTGTAAAAACTTCTTCTGATTTCGGCAATACCGTGGTAAACTTCGGCTCATATTCGTTTAACGGGGTAACTCGTGAACTTTCTTGGATGCCTGTATATCTTTCAAAATCAGGGAACGATGCAATACTCACGTTATGGCTTGCAAATACGGCAGCGGATAACGGCACTTTTTCTAATCAGGAAATAAGTACTTTTTCGGACGGTTCTTATAGTAGAAATTATAACAAGACGTATAATAGCGCAGTTGTTTACTCCAATAGTTACGATTCAAGCTATATTCGTAATTATGTTCTTAACGGCAGTGAAGATTATGCAAAGGTTTGGAATGAGGGGGTAGCTATTACGCCGCCCGCGTTGGACACAATGGGCAAGTTTACGCAGTTGGTGTCAGGCGAGCTGTCAGATTATATCGTAGAGCCTTGTAACGTAAATTGGCAGATGTCGGAAAATAAAATGAAAAACGACCCGAACTGTAACGCGGTAGGCAATTATCCCAACGCTTGGACTAACGACAAGTTGTGGCTACCCAGTATGTACGAGGTTTTCGACAGTGCATTACCTGCCAACGGTATACCGAGTTCCTGGACGGAAGACGGCGGCTTGTGGAAAACCGGGAATAGCTCAAACAGACAAAAGAGGTCGAATTCGATGCATACCTGGCTTCGCTCCGGATATCCTTCGACTGATTACTATTATGTTTACGATTTGATTTCAAGTGGCAATACGGGCGGTGGTTGCGTCAACAATGCTTATGCGGTTCGTCCGGCACTTCATTTGAATCTGACTTCCGCTAATCAAAATGCTACGGTTGACGCGCCGAAAGATATTACGGGTTTAACTTACGACGGCAACAGTAAATGGATAACAAACCTTGGCACGGCTAAGCCGGCTTGGCTCGACCTTGACGTCTATAATAACACCGCTTATATGAGTGTTAAGTCCATATCATATGAGGATACGGCAGGCAACGCCGCAAAATCTGTTTCTACCAGCAATATTTCATTGGTCAATGCGGGCAAGTATACGGTTACAATGACTATCGCCGATGGATTAAATTGGACGGACAGCGCGTCGAACACGTCGAAAGATAGAACTTTTACCATAACTATAGGAAAGAAAGAATCTTCGGTAACGCCTGTTTATGCCGCTGCGCCTACTTACGTACCCGACGAATTGCCTGCAATATCCTTGAAATCGGGCGGAACGGCAGGTACAATTGCGTGGGATAGCGGGCAAACGCCTAAAGTTGGCGAACACTCTTACGGCTGGACTTTTAAGCCCACCGATACGAACAATTATACGGTAGTAACGGATTCCAAGAAGTTCAATTTTGCGGCGCGCGAAGTTGAAAAGGTAACGATAAAGTCGTTTAATCCCGTAGACGACGAGGGGCAAACAGTCACCGTTTATACCAATACTACGTCGACGACTTTAATGAGTTATATGACGGTAGAGGTAAAGTA
>JAIEAS010000060.1 GCA_029071285.1 Clostridia bacterium | reverse complement strand
GGTTGGTAAAATGTTCGGCATAGGGAAACCGAAAGTTTATGAGCTGATAAGAAACGGCTATCTGCCCGCACTAAATCTCGGCGGATTGAAAATAAAGAAAAGCACGATAGACGAGTTTTTAGCGACATACGAAAATTGTGATTTTACCGATATGAAAAACGTTGTGAAAATGGCGGCATAAAAAGGAACGAGCATGGCAGAAATTAAGATAAGAAAACGGGAACGGACAAACGGCGGCGCAGTTTACGAATACAGGTTTGAAATAGCAAGCGTAGATGGACAACGCAAATGGATTAGTAAAAGCGGTTACAAGACCAAAGGCGAAGCAAGACAAGCTGGACGGGAAGCTCAAATCCAATATGAAAACTTCGGGCATGTTGTAGAAAAAGATAAAATCTCATTTGCCGATTTTCTTGATTATTGGATAGAGAACGATTGCAAAATCGACTTAAAGCCGAATACTGTAAGCGGATATGTAAACACGATAAAAAATCATATCAAACCGAAGTTGGGCAAATACAAACTCAAGTCAATAAGTCGGGAAATTCTGCAATCCTTTATCATTGATATGTACGATGCAGGCTTTTCGTATAATTCTATAACAAGCATAAAAGGAATACTTACCAAAAGTTTTAATTACGCTGTCGATCATCATTATATCGCTTACTCTCCGGCTGTGCGTTTGAAAACGCCGAAGAACAGAATCCCCAAAGTACCAACCCGTTCTGCCCCACATGTCTATATCAAAAAGGAAATAATGGAACAGATATTCGAGCGTTTTCCCGAACGGCATCCGAGCCATATTCCCTTGAAACTCGGCTACGAGTGCGGGTTGAGGTTGGGCGAAGTTTTCGGTTTATGTTGGGACGATATTGACTTTCAGAAGAAACTGATTTATGTCAACAGACAAGTGCAATGGATGCAGGATGAAAAGCGTGATACTTTGGATAAATTGCAGAAAAACGGCACGTCCGAAAGCGGAAACGGATATTGGTATTTTGCAGAGCCGAAGTATAAGTCCTATCGTGTAATCGAGATAAGCGACGAATTGAACAATTTGCTAATACGTGAAAGAACAAGACAGTTACGCGCAAAAGATTATTACGGTAATTTCTATACTAACTATTTTGCCGATAGTCCGTTAATTCTCGAAGGTAAACAACCGCAATACCCCATCGGCATAAACAGGATTGGAAACAATGAAGAAGATTTCCCGATATATTTGGTTTGCGTGAGGGAAAACGGAACGTTTATCAGCCCGAGAACGATGCAACACGTAACACGAAGCATTAAGAAAGATATCTTCAAAGATTTTGATTTTCACTCTTTACGGCACACTCACGCAAGTATGCTTGCCGAAATCGACATAGACCAAAAGTACATACAGACGCGCTTGGGACATACGGACGTGAAACTCACTATCGACGTTTACGAACACACAACGGATACGATGAGAGAACGCGGAAGAAAGGCAATAAACGAGTTGTATATGTAATAAAAGACTAAACGTTTGAATTAACCTTGACTATTGGTTGAAAAATGAGTATAATATAAAAGAAAGGAGCAACGGCTATGTCTAAAAAAATGGAAGAACAACAAAAGTACATAGACATCATTGGCGAGATAGACAACAGCTATGCACTTATGAAAAAAGTGCGCCCGCTTACGGCAGGCGAACTCAAATATTTCAATAACGAGTTCTCTATCAGCGCAAGCCATAACTCAAACGCCATAGAGGGTAACACTTTTACTTTCGATGAGACAAAGTTGCTTATTGAAAAAGGAATAGTTACAGGTGCGCACTCTTTAAGAGAGAGCGAAGATATAGTCGGCTATAAGCAGGCTTTTGATTTTCTCTATGAATCGGTTAAGGAAAAGAAAACTATAACGGAAGAATTTATAAAGCAAGTTCACAGCTTTGTATTGCGTGGCGACGAAGAAGCAGGTAAATACAGGACGATACAGAACTATGTTGGCAATTTGACGAGAATCGTTTATACGCCTTGCTCGCCTTCGCAAGTTCCCGAAAAGATGAAAGCGTATGTGGCAGAAGTGCAAGCCGATTGCAAGCACAACGCAGAGCTTGCGGCACAGGGGCAGTTTAATTGGGTTGAGCTATTCCATAACCTTGCCAAGCATCATATCGAGTTCGAGAACATACACCCGTTTGTAGACGGTAACGGCAGAACGGGAAGGTTGCTCTTAATCTATGAAATGATTTCGTTAGGGCTGTTGCCTGTCGATGTGCGTTATGAAGAACGCGACAGATATTATGCGGCAATAAGCGCATACCGCGATAAAGAAAAATACAGTACACGCCCCGAAAGCAAGACAGAAGGCATGGCAAAGTTGCTTGCCGAGAGCGAGCTTGCAAGCATGAAAATATGGCTGTCCATATATTCGGGTAGCGGTAGCTCTAATTAAGAGACGAAATAACAAAAAATGTGGACGAGAATGCTTTTTCGTCCACATTTTAGGTGTTAGAGTGCAATTTCAGTCCACGAACTCTCGTCCACAATTTTTTCAAACGTGGACGAAATGTGGACGAGACGTGGACGAGAGACCGAAAACAACCCGATGGTTACTTAACCACAAAAAAAGAGTTCCCATATTTTGTATGGAAACTCTATTTTTTATACTATATTTTGTGTTTTTACTTGCTCATGCCCTCTTGGACTGCGACGGCAACTGCAACCGTTGCACCCACCATTGGATTGTTGCCCATGCCGATAAGTCCCATCATTTCAACGTGCGCGGGAACGGAAGAGCTGCCCGCGAACTGTGCGTCGGAATGCATACGACCCATCGTGTCGGTCATGCCGTAGGAAGAAGGACCTGCCGCCATGTTGTCGGGGTGCAGGGTTCTGCCCGTACCGCCGCCCGAAGCCACGGAGAAATATTCCACGCCGTTCTCGTTGCACCACTTTTTGTAAGTGCCCGCAACGGGGTGTTGGAAACGCGTGGGGTTGGTGGAGTTACCCGTAATGGAAACGCCCACTTTTTCGAGCTTCATGATTGCAACGCCTTCGGGTACGTTGTCCGCGCCGTAGCACTTTACCTTCGCGCGGGGACCGTCGGAATAAGGAACTTCCTTGGTAACGGTAACCGTTTCGGTGTAAGGATCAAACGTGGTTTCGCAATAGGTGAAGCCGTTAATGCGGGAGATGATGAACGCCGCGTCCTTGCCGAGACCGTTCAGAATCACGCGCAGGGGGTTCTTTCTCACCTTGTTCGCGTTCATTGCAATGGAGATTGCGCCCTCCGCCGCCGCGAACGATTCGTGACCTGCGAGGAAGCAGAAGCAATCCGTCTCTTCGGAAAGGAGCATTTTGCCAAGATTGCCGTGCCCCAGACCTACTTTGCGGTTTTCCGCAACCGAGCCGGGAATGCAGAACGACTGTAAACCGATACCGATTGCAGCAGCTGCGTCGGCAGCTTTCTTGCAGCCCTTCTTAATGGCGATTGCAGCTCCCACGGTGTACGCCCAGACTGCGTTCTCGAAGCAAATGGGCTGCGTGCCGCGCACGATTTTATCGCAATCCACGCCCTTGGAAAGACAGATATCCTTGCACTCTTCAATGGACTTAATGCCGTATTCTTTGAGCACGCCGTTAATTTTGTCTACTCTTCTTTCATAACCTTCAAACAAAGCCATACCGCGCCTCCTTATTCCTTACGAGGGTCGATGTACTTCACCGCGCCCTGTTCTTTTTCGAATCTGCCGTAGTGCCCCATCGCCTTCTTCCATGCTTCGTTGGGCTCGTCGCCCTTCTTGATGAAGTCGGTCATTTTTCCAAGGGATACGAATTCGTAGCCGATTACCTGATTATCTTTATCGAGCGCAAGGCGGGTAACGTAGCCCTCCGCCATTTCAAGGTATCTCACGCCCTTGAGCGCCGTACCGTACATGGTGCCAACCTGCGAACGAAGCCCTTTACCAAGGTCTTCGAGTCCTGCGCCGACGGTAAGACCGTCGTCGGAGAAAGCCGACTGCGTTCTGCCGTAAACGATTTGCAGGAACAGCTCGCGCATAGCGGTGTTGATCGCGTCGCACACAAGGTCGGTGTTGAGCGCTTCGAGAATGGTCTTGTGGGGCAGAATCTCCGCCGCCATAGCCGCCGAGTGCGTCATACCCGAACAACCGATGGTTTCAACGAGCGCCTCCTGAATGACGCCGCCCTTAACGTTGAGGGAGAGTTTGCACGCGCCCTGTTGGGGAGCGCACCAACCCACGCCGTGCGTGAAGCCGCTGATGTCTGTGATTTGTTTTGCGCAGACCCATTTTCCCTCTTCGGGAATGGGAGCGGGGTCGTGTTTGGGGCCCTTTGCAACGCAACACATTTCTTCTACTTCGCGAGAATATTGCATTATAATTCCTCCAATAAAATTTTTACTCACACAGTTTCTTTTTAGCGGAAAAAAGAAACTGTCGTGACTTTTAGGGCTATTCGCCCTCGTCGCGCGATTTTTTCAGTGCCCTCGATTTACATCGCGCGACTTCACCTCAGCGAGCCGCTTGCGCGCAAACAGGGGCGTGCAGCGGAAGGCAACCTTCCTTGCACCGTTGTTTATTGTATCATATCTTCCAAAAAATTACAAGAGCTTGTCTGAATTTTTTTTGCGGAAAATTCAGTCGTCTTTTCTGCCGATTAAATAATCTACTTCCACTCCGAAATAATCGGCAAGCAGCCAAAGGCTCGTGACGCTCGGCTCCTTCTTTTTTAACAGCCAGGCACTGATTGTATTCTGCTTTACCCCTGCCCTCTCCGCAAGCTTCACTTGATTTAACCCGTGCTCTTTCATTAATTCACGCAAACGCTCTGCAAAAATAATTTCCATAATTCGCTCCCTTTTTATTGACATTTTAGCCCCATGGGAGTAAAATAAATAAAAATAGCCCATGAGGGCTATTTGCTTGAAGGATATACAAAGTGAGAAAGAGAATTGCTTGTCTGTTTTTTAGTATTGTAGCTTTTGCAGTTTGCTTCTTGACAGGTTGCCAAGAAGCTGACGATACAAGTCAAAAAAATAACGACAATAATGATACCCCACCCACAATTATCGAAAAAGAACCTACAATCATAACATTAACACAGTTTAATTA